>NZ_BSPB01000022.1:0-66498 GCF_030160815.1 Hydrogenophaga electricum
ACCTCGCATCGTCTGGACTCCTTGTTGAGCGAGCAGTCAGTATCTACAACGATGCTCCTGAATGCCAGGTTTTATGGGAGCGAAATTCAACAGCCTGCTAAGGCCCCCTATGGCGCCGTCACCGCCTGCACAGGCAGGAACTGCAACAGCGTGCCGCCCACGAAGTTCTGCACATAGCTGACCACGGCGCGCCGGTATTTTTCGGTCGTGACCGAGGCCAGCAGGTCCACGCGCGCAATCATCTTGCCGAACTCGCGCTCGAAACTCAGGTTGCGCGCCTGCGCCGTGATCTCGTCGGCCAGCAGCAGCGGCCTGCCCGCCCGGTCGCGCCGCTGCGCCAGCATCCACGCGGCAATCTCGATGTTGCGGGCGGCGTTGTAGAGCGCCTGGGCGTCCAGACCGTCGAGCAGGTAGAAGCGGGTCTTGCCGCCGTGCGCGGTGATCAGCATGTCACCCAACCCATAGGTGAAGGCCGCCACCCGGTCGCCTGCGAACGCGGGGTCGAGCGCCACGGCCAGCGCCGCGATGTCGCGCTTGTCGGCCAGGGCCAGATCGGGCCAGGACCGGCGCGCTTCGAGCGCCTGACGCACCGCGTCCATCGCCGCTTCGCGGCTGGAAAAACCCCCTTTGCGCCACTCCTGGGGATTGCGCCGGTACAGCTTGTCCATCAGCAGGAACAGGCTGGCCAGGTTGTCGCGCATGCCCAGCGTGGCCATGCGGTTCACGTCCGACTGCGCCAGATCGCCGGAGGCCATGGGCTCGGGCTGCACTTCGCCCCGGGGAGCCGGCGTCGATGTGCAGCCGGCCAGCAGCGCCCAGGCCATGAGCGCCAGCAGGCACCAGGCCCCGGAGCGCCAGGTCATCGACAACAGGGAGAGCGAAAAGACGGACGGCATGACAGGAGGGTCCGCCCCGTCAGCGCAGCCGCTCCACCACCTGGTGTTGCACCGCCGCCAGCGCCGCCGGCGGCACCCGTTCGGGGGCCAGATCGTGCAGCGGGACGAGAACAAAAGCCCGGTCCATCATACGGGGGTGTGGCACGGTGAGCCGGGGCGAAACGATGCGCGCCGTGCCATACGTCAACAAATCCAGATCCAGTGTGCGCGGCGCGTGGTGGTAGGGCCGCTGCCGACCGGCATCCGCCTCGACGGCCTGCAGCAGGTCCAGCAGCGCAGGAGCCGTCAGCGTCGTGTCCAGCAGCGCGACCGCGTTGACAAAATCCGGGCCCGTCGCGTCCACCGGCGCGGTGCGGTAGAAGCCCGAGACGCGCAACTCCGCAATGCCCGGATGGGCCTGCAAGGCCGCCAGCGCAGCCTGCAGCGCCTGCACCGGATCACCCAGATTGGCCCCCAGCGCCACGCAGGCCCGCACCGGGTCGCGCGCAAGAGCGGCGCCAGCCAGGGTCATTCGCCCGCCGGGGGCGCCCCACCGTCATCGGCCGGCGCGGCCCCGCTGCCCGAAGGCTTGCGTCGGCGACGACGGCGTTTCTTGGCCGGTGCGCTGCCATCGGCAGGCATGCCATCGGGCGTACGCAATTCGGGCAGATCGTCGCCCGGCTCACCAGCCCCGTCGTCATCGGCCTCGGTATCCGGCGGCCGGAAGCGCGGGTCGTCCTGCTCAGCGGCGCCGGTGCCCGGATGGTCGGCATCGCCCTTTTTCACGCGCCGGGCCTTGCCGCTGCCCGCCCCTTTGGGCTGGCCGGACTTGCGCTGGGCGTCGATCATGTCCTGGCGGTGGTCTTCGTCCGCGGTGCTGAAGGTTTCCCACCAGTGGGCCAGTTCCTCCTCGACCTCACCGGTCTGCGCGCGCAGGCGCAGGAAGTCGAAGCCGGCGCGGAAGCGCGGCTGCTCGACCAGGCTGAATGGGCCGCTGCCCACGCGCTTGTCGAAGCGCGGCTGCATGAGCCAGATTTCGCGCATGTCGGTGCCCAGCTTGCCGCGGCCGGAGACGTCACCGATGCGGGCATCGAAGGCCTCGTCCACCGCGTCCTGCAGGGCGGCAAACGGCGTGGGCGGACGTTGGTTGCCACGGGGCTGCAGGCGGCGCTCCCAGCCCTTGCGCACGTCGGCCCAGAGCACGCAGGCCAACAGGAAGCTGGGCGCCACCGGCTTGCCTTCGCCCACGCGGCGGTCGGTGTCCTGCAGCGCCCGCTGGACGAACGGGTCGCCTGCGCGCTCCACCACCACGTCGAGCAAGGGGTAGATGCCGGTGCCGAGGCCGGTGGCCTGGAGCTGCTCGATGCTGGCCAGCGCGTGGCCGGTCTGCAGCAGCTTGAGCATTTCGTCGAACAGGCGGCTCTGCGGCACGTCGGCCAGCAGCGTGCGCGAGGCGGCCAGCGGCGCCTGTGTCTTGGCATCGAAGCTGAAACCCAGGCGGCTGAGCTTGGCGGCAAAACGCACGGCGCGGATGATGCGCACCGGGTCTTCGCGGTAGCGCGTGGCGGCGTCGCCGATCATGCGCAGGGTTTTCTTCTGCGCGTCGCGGATGCCGTGGTGGAAGTCGACCACGACCTGCGTCTCGGGGTCGTAGTACATGGCGTTGATGCTGAAGTCGCGGCGCGCGGCGTCCTGCTCGATCGGCCCCCAGACGTTGTCGCGCAGCACCCGGCCGCTGGCGTCGACGGCGTGCTTCATGGTCGAGAGTTCACCCTTGCTGGTGCGTTCGTTGCCGCTGACCTGTTCGGCATCGGCGCTGTCGAGGTAGGCGCGGAAGGTGGAGACTTCGATGACCTCGTGCTCGCGCCCCCGGCCATAGACCACGTGCACGATGCGAAAGCGCCGGCCGATGATGAAGGCGCGGCGGAACAGGCTCTTGACCTGCTCGGGCGTGGCGTTGGTGGCGACGTCGAAGTCCTTGGGGCGCAGACCAAGCAGCAGGTCGCGCACGGCGCCGCCGACGATGTAGGCCTCGTAACCGGCGCGTTTGAGGGTGTGCACCACGTCGATGGCGCGCTGGTCCACCAGCTTGGGGTTGATGCCGTGCACGCTGGCCGGCACGTCGGCGCGCTGGCCGAATTTGCCGGCCTTCTTGCCGCCGGACTTGCCCAGCAGCTTGTCGATGAATTTCTTGATCATTCGAAGAGGTTCAGGATGCGCCAGCCGCGTTCGGCGGCGATGGCGGTCAGCCGGGCATCGGGATTGGTGGCCACCGGCTCGTGCACCTTGTCGAGCAGCGGCAGGTCGTTGATCGAGTCGCTGTAGAAGGTGCTGTGTTCGACACGCGACCAGTCCAGGCCCCGCGCGGCCAGCCATTGTTCCACACGCGCCACCTTGCCCTCGCGAAAGGACGGGGTGCCCCGGATGGCTCCGGTGGGGTTGCCGGCGGCATCGCGCTCCAGGTCGATGGCAATCAGCTCGGAAACGCCGAAGGCCTGGGCTATCGGCCGGGTGACGAATTCGTTGGTGGCGGTGACGATGATGACCTGGTCGCCCGCAGCCTGGTGCCGCTGCACCAGTTCGCGCGCCGCCGGCCGGATGGCCGGTCCGATCACCTCCTGCATGAAGCGCCGGTGGGCCGCGTCGGCGGCTGCCACGCCGTGCTCGCGCAGGGCGTCCACCGAGAACCGGATGTATTCGTGGATATCCAGCGTGCCGGCCTTGTACTGCTCATAGAAGTAGTCGTTGGCGTGGGTCTGGGCTTCGGCCGCACGCCAGCCCAGGGTGACGACGAAGTCGCCCCAGGCGTAGTCCGAATCGAGCGGCAGCAGGGTGTGGTCCAGGTCAAACAGGGCAAGCTTCATGCAGGGTCTTATTCGTTTTCGAGCATCGACTTGATCAGCGGGATGGTGATCGCGCGCTGCGTGCGCAGGGCGTAGGCGTCGAGCTGGTCCAGCAGCATCATCAGGCTGGAGAGATCGCGGGAGAAGCGGTTGAGCATGAAGTCCATCACCTCGTCGCCGAGGAACACACCCCGCTCGTCGGCGGCGCGGCGCAGCACGGCGCGACGCTCGGCCTCACCCAGGGCGTGCAACTGGAACACGTGGCCCCAGCCCAGGCGGGTGCGCAGGTCTTCGCGCAACTGCAGGTCGGCCGGCGGCCGGTCGGCGGCGGCGAGCACCCAGCGGGCGCGCCCCTGCGCAGGCGTCTGCGCGTTGACGAACCAGTTGAAGGCCGCCGCCTGCTGCTCGGCGGTATAGAGCTGGCAATCGTCGAGCAGCACCGCGTCCCAGTGGTCGTCAAAAGCAACCGGGTGCAGGGTGGCGGCGTCAAGCCAGCCGACCCGGGCGCCCTGCTCTCGCAGCGCTTCGCGCACGGCGCCCAGCAGGTGGGTCTTGCCGCTGCCGCCTTCGCCCCACAGAAAAGTGGGTACCGGCGAACGCAGCGGGTTGCCCGCCCACAGCTGCAGGTGCTCCAGCGCCGCCTCGTTGCCCACCGCCACGAAATTGTCCAGCGTGGGCACCGGCGCCATGCCGATGTCGAGCGCCATCTGCCGCATCACGATCGGTGCGCTCATGAGGCCTTGTCTTCCGGTGCCGGGCGCCGCTGGGCCGGGGGGGCGGGCGGCAAAGGCGGCTGCAGATAGATATCGCTGGCCAGATAACCCGCCTGAACGCGGCGGATGCCCACCAGCAGCACGGCACTGGCCGGCAGCGCCACCAGCACGCCCACGAAGCCGAACAGATGGCCAAAGGCCATGAGGGCAAAGATCACCGCGATGGGGTGCAAACCGATGCGCTCGCCCACCAGGCGCGGGGTCAGGAAAAAGCTCTCCACCACCTGACCAACGGTGTAGACACCGGCCACGGCGGCCACGCCCCAGACGCTCTGGAATTCGAGCAGGGCGGCCAGCAGGCCCAGCACCAGCCCCAGACCGAACCCCAGGTAGGGCACAAACACGGCCAGCCCGGTGAACACACCGATGGGCAAGGCCAGGTCCAGCCCGGTCAACGCCAGGCCCACGGTGTAGAACACCGCCAGCACCCCCATGACCAGCAACTGGCCACGCAGGTACTGGCCCAGCACCTCGTCCGTCTCGTCGAGAAAGCTCTGCACGCTGGCGCGCCAGCGCGGCGGAATGAGCTGCTTGACGCGCGCGACCATGTTGTCCCAGTCGAGCAGCAGGTAATAGGCCACGATGGGCGCCAGCACCAGATTGCCGAACACCGCCGCCACGGCGCTGCCGCCGATGCGCAAGGACGACAGCAGCCCGCTGATCAGTTCGCTTTCGTTGGCCACCACCAGCCCGCGCAACCACCCCTGGATCAGGGACACGTCGATCTGCAAGGCCATCCCGAAACGGGCGCCCAGTTGCTGGACCCCTTCGCTGGCTTTGTCCAGCAGCAGCGGCACTTGCTCCTTGAACAGCGGCACCTGCTTGGTGATCACCGGCACGATCAGCAGCAGCACGGCCAGCAGCACCATCACCAGCAACGTGAGCGCCAGCCCGGCGCCCAGCCAGCGGGGGACCCCTTTGGCGCGCAAACGCTCCACCCCGGGGTGCAGCACGTAGGCCAGCACCGCCGACAGCAGGAAGGGCATCAGCACCGGCGACAGCATCGTCAGCAGCAGCCACACCGCCACGGCGATGGCGGCCCAGGCGACCAGGCGCAGCTGGTAAGGGGTGAAGGTCATGGGTCGATCCGCAAGAGTCGGCACGGCCGACGGAGGGGCAAGGGGCAAACCCTTAAAATCCGGTGCTGATTCTAGTCGGCCCCCTTGGGCGGCCGTCCGCAGCCCTCTCCCCCCGAACTTCCGCCCGCGCCCCCGGGACGCCCCCATTTCATGACCTCCAGCAGCACGCCCCTTTCCTACAAAGACGCCGGTGTCGATATCGACGCTGGCGACGCCCTGGTCGAACGCATCAAGCCCCTGGCCAAGAAGACGCTGCGCGAAGGCGTGATGGCCGGCATCGGCGGCTTCGGTGCCCTGTTCGAGGTGCCCAAGCGTTACCAAGAGCCGGTGCTGGTCTCCGGCACCGACGGCGTGGGCACCAAGCTCAAGCTGGCCTTCGAATGGAACCTGCACGACACCGTGGGCATCGACCTCGTCGGCATGAGCGTGAACGACGTGCTGGTGCAGGGCGCCGAGCCGCTGTTCTTCCTGGACTACTTCGCCTGCGGCAAGCTGGACGTGGACACCGCTGCCGCTGTGGTGGGCGGCATCGCCAAGGGCTGTGAGCTGTCCGGCTGCGCGCTGATCGGCGGCGAAACCGCCGAAATGCCCGGCATGTACCCGGCCGGCGAATACGACCTGGCGGGCTTTTGCGTCGGCGCGGTCGAAAAGAGCAAGATCCTCACCGGCCAGAACGTCAAGCCTGGTGACGTGGTGCTGGGCCTGGCCTCGCACGGCGTGCACTCCAACGGTTTTTCGCTGGTGCGCAAGTGCATCGAGCGCGCTGGCGCCGATTTGCCGGCCACGCTGGACGGCCAGCCGTTCCGCCAGGCCATCATGGCGCCGACCCGCCTGTACGTGAAGAACGTGCTCGCCACCCTCGCCAAGCACCCGGTCAAGGCGCTGGCCCACATCACCGGCGGCGGCCTGCTGGAGAACATTCCGCGCGTGCTGCCCGAAGGCACGGCTGCCCACCTCAAGAAGGGCAGCTGGCCGCAGACCGAGCTGTTCGCCTGGCTGCAGAAGGTGGCCGGCATCGACGATATCGAGATGAACCGCACCTTCAACAACGGCATCGGCATGGTGGTGGTGATCGCTGCCGAAGAAGCCGCTGCCTGCGCCGCCACCTTGCGCGAACTGGGCGAGACGGTTTACGAGATCGGCGCCATCGCCGCCCAGGGCGACGGCGCGTCGGTGGTGGTCGCCTGAACGGCCCTCCGAACCGGCCATCCGAAGGGCTCCCTGGGAGCCCTTTTTCATGTCCGAAAATGCACGCTTCCGGTCCGGCCTGAAACGGACAGGCGACGGTGAAGTGCCCACAATGCGGGGCATACCGTGTCGATCCGACACGCCGCCTGGAGACCCGATGTCCCTTCCCACCCACGCCGCCCTGCTCGTCATCGACGTCCAGGAATCCTTCCGCCACCGCCCCTTTTTCAACGAGGCCGACCTGCCCGCCTACCTGGCAGCCCAGAACGCCCTGATCGCGGCCTGCCAGCACGCCAGCGTGCCGGTGATCCGCATCCTGCATGCGGACGGACCGGAATCCCCGAGCAACCCGTTCGCCCACGCCAGCGGGCATGTGCGGCCGCTCGAAGGCCTGGCCGATTTTGAACCGGCGGCCACCTTCGTCAAACACCGCCACAGCGCCCTGGTGGGCACCGGGCTCGACGTCTGGCTGACCACCCATGGCATCCGCCACCTGATCGTCAGCGGCATCCGCACGGAACAATGCTGCGAAACCACCACGCGCCACGCGTCCGACCTGGGCTGGCAGGTCGACTTCGTGCCCGAAGCCACCCTGACCTGGGACATGACCCAGCCCGATGGCCGCGTACTCAGCGCCGACGCGATCAAGGCCCGCACCGCCACCGTGCTGGCGGGCCGCTTCTGCACCCTGCGCCAGGTCGCCGATTACGCCCAGGAGGCCACCACGCCATGACCGCGCCCTCCACAACGCTGAGCATCCACATCCTGGCCTTCGACGAGGTCGAAGCCCTGGACCTCGCCGGCCCCTACGAGGTGTTCACCACCGCCGCCCGGGTCGCCGCGCGGCTGGCGAGCGGCGCCGACGCCCCCGCCGGGCTCGCCAGCGCTGCCCGCTGGCAGGTGCGCTGCGTGTCGCGCGACGGCGGGCCGGTGCGCGCCCGTGCCGGACTGCGGATACTGCCCGAGGCCGCGTTCGCGACGGCCGGCCCCTGCGATCTGCTGGTGGTACCCGGTGGTGTGGTCGACGGCCCCCTGGCCTGCCCCGACACCCTCGCCTGGGTGCGCGAGACCGCGGCGCGCTGCCCCATTACCGCCAGCGTCTGCACCGGGGTGTTCGTGCTGGCGGCTGCGGGCGTGGTGCACACACACCGCGTCACCACGCACTGGGAAGACGTGGCCGATCTGCGGCAGCGCTGGCCCCACCTGCAGGTCGACCCCGACGCCCGCTGGGTGGACGAAGGCACGGTCGTCAGCTCGGCCGGCATCAGCGCCGGCATCGACATGAGCCTTCACCTGGTGGAGCGCTTTGCCGGCCAGGCCCTGGCCGAGCGCACCGCCCGCCAGATGGACTACCGCTGGCAGCGCGAAGCCGCCTGACCCTCCATCACCCCATGCCTGCCATCCGCGTCCATTTCGTGCTGCTGCCAGGCAGCCTGATCCTCGACTGGGCGGGCCCCGCCGAGGTGCTGCGCGCGGCCAACCAGAGCCTGCAGGCACAAGGGCGCGAAGCGCTGTTCGGCCTGCACTTTATCGGTCCCCAACCGGAGACCACCAGCTCCGTGGGCGCGCGCATCGGCCAGATCGCGCCTTTGCCATCGCTGGCCGCAGACCTGGCCGGCGAGCCCGGCTGCGACTGGGTTGTTCTCGTCGGCCACCCGGGACACAGCGTGGATGTGGACAACACGCCGGCCCGCGCCCTGCTGCACTGGCTGCGGGGCCTGCGTCCCCGGGCCGGCCGGCTCGAACTGCTGTGCGTGTGCGCCGGTGCGCTGTACGCCGCGCACGCGGGCCTGCTGGCGAACCGGCAGGCCACCACCCACCACGAACATCTGGACGAATTGCGCGCGGCCGATCCCACCTGCCAGGTGCAGGCCAACCGGGTGTTCGTGCTGGACCCGCCCGTGGCCTCCAGCGCCGGCGTCACCACCGGGATCGACCTCTTCCTGCACATGGTGGCCACCCATGCCGGTGCGGCCATTGCGGCCCAGGTGGCCCAGGCGCTGGTCGTGGCCTTGCGGCGCGGCCCGGCCGACCCGGAGCTCTCACCGTTCCTGCACCACCGCAACCACCTGCATGCCGCTGTGCACCGTGTGCAGGACGCCATCAGCCAGCAGCCGCAGCAGGACTGGACCGTTCCGGCCATGGCCCGGGTGGCGCACACGTCCGAGCGCCACCTGGCCCGGCTGTTTGCCGAGCACGCCGGGGTGAGCCCGCTGGCGTATCTGCAAGGCATCCGGCTGACGGTGGCCGAAGCGGCCCTGGCCTCGGGGCACAACGTGTCGCAGGCAGCGCGGTTCGCCGGTTTCAGCTCCGACGCGCAATTGCGCCGCACCTGGCACCGCCTGGGGCGGCCGGGCCGGCCCGGTCTGGCCGCCGGCTGAACTCAGTTCAGCGCCTGGCGCAGCTCGGCCAGGCGCTGGGCCATGGCTTCGCGGTCCTGGGCGTTGTCGGTGTGGGTCACGTAACGATCAAGGTCTTCCACCGCCAGGCGCGCCTCGCCCATTTCCGCCCAGGCCAGACCCCGGTCGCGGTACTCGTCCCAGGCGTCGGGCAGCAGGATCAGCAGGCGGTCGAGCACCGCGATCAGGCGCAGCCAGTCGGCCTGCGAACGGTGGATTTCCTTGAGGTTGCGCAGCATGCGCGCCAGGATCTCGCGCGGCGGCGCCGCCTGCAGGTACAGGCCAACCGGCACGTCGTAGTCGTCGACCAGGCCTTGCCGGCGTTTGTAGGGTTCGAGCCGCTCCGACAGATCTTCCCGGCTCAGCGACTGGCCGGTGAAGGGGTCGATCACCACCTGCCCGTCGGGCAGGTTGATCTTGACCATGAAATGCCCGGGAAAGTTGACGCCCCGCGCCTTCAGCCCCAACCCTTCCGCCAGTTCCAGCCACAACACCCCCAGCGTGATGGGTATGCCGCGGCGGGTGCGCAGCACCACGTTCAGGTGGCTGTTGTCGGGGTCGTAGTAGTTGTTGACGTTGCCGCCAAAGCCCAGGTCGTGGAAAAAGAACTGGTTGAGCACCCGCAGCCGCTGCAAGGCCCCGGCATCGCCCGCACAGCGGCGGCGCACGCGTTCGAGCAACTGGTCCATGTCGCCCAGCACCTGCTGCACGTCCAGATCGGGGTATTCGTCCTGGGCGATCGACACCGCCGCTTCCAGCAGCGGCACGTGGTCGTCGTCGCGCACCAGGCTCGCGAAATAGGCCAGGGGCGTGGGGGGCGCGGTGTCGATCGGAAGTGCCATGGTGCCGACATTGTCGCGCGAGCGCCCTGCCCCGCTCAACGCCTCAGGAACTGGCGCAGCCGCACGCCGGCCATCACGAGGCTGCCGAAGTACAGACCGGCCGCGCCCAGCAGCGTGACCGTCAGCCAGCCGATGCGTGTCCAGGGCAGCGCGCCCAGCGCCAGCCAGTCCTGGCTGGAGGCGCTCCACATCAGGAACACCGCCAGCAGCGCGCTGGCCGCCAGCACCTGCAGCGCAAACCGGCCCCAGCCCGGCGCGGGCCGGTAAGCGCCCCGGCGCACCAGACCGATCAGCAGCCACAAGGCATTGATCATGGCCCCCAGCCCGATGGCCAGCGCCAGCCCGGCGTGGGCCAGCATGGGCACGAACAGCAGGTTCATCAACTGGGTCAGCACAAGCACGACCACCGCGATCTTGACCGGGGTGCGGATGTCCTGGCGCGCGTAGAAGCCGGGCGCCAGCACCTTGATCGCCACCAGCCCCAGCAGGCCAGCCCCGTAGCCCATGAGGGCGAGCGCGGTCTGGCGCACGTCGCCATCGGAGAACGCGCCGTAGTGGTAGAGCACGGTCACCAGCGGCTGCGCAAACGTCAGCAAGGCCACGGCACAAGGCACGGCCAGCAGCAGCACCAGCCGCAGCCCCCAGTCGAGCAGGCCGCTGTAGCGGTCGCCATCATCGGCCGCCCTGGCCGCCGCCAGTTGCGGCAGCAGCACCACGCCCAGCGCCACGCCCAGCATGGCGGTGGGGAATTCCATCAGCCGGTCGGCATAGGTCAGCCAGCTCACGCTGCCCGTGGTGAGGTGCGACGCGATCTGGGTGTTGATGAGCAGCGAGATCTGCGCCACGCTCACGCCCAGCAGGGCCGGCAGCATCAGCGTGGTCACGCGGCGCGTGCCCGGGTGGTTCCAGGCGGCCCTCAGGTGCGACCAGCGCAGGCTCACGTGCGGCAGCATGCCCAGCCGGCGCAGCGCGGGAATCTGTACCCCCAGTTGCAGGGCTCCACCCAGCATCACGCCGACCGCCATGGCGTAGATCGGCTCGATGCCCAGGGAACGGAACCACGGTGCGCCCAGCCAGGCGGCACCGATCATGGCCACATTGAGCAGCACCGGCGTGGCCGCAGGCACCGCAAATTTTTTCCAGGTATTGAGAATGCCCGCCGACAGCGCGACCAGCGACATGAAGGCGATGTAGGGAAACATCCAGCGCGTCATGACCACTGCCGCCTCGTAGCCCTGCGGGTTCTGCTGCAGGCCGCTGGCCATGGCCCAGACCAGCACCGGCGCGGCGGCCACCCCGAGCACACAGGTCAGCAGCAGGGCCCACACGAGCACGGTGGCGATCTGGTCGACCATGCGCCGCGTGGCCTCGTCGCCTTCGGTCTCGCGCACGCCCGCCAGCACCGGCACGAAGGCCTGACTGAAAGCGCCTTCGGCAAACAGGCGGCGCAGCAGGTTGGGAATGCGGAACGCGACGTTGAAGGCGTCGGTCAGCGCGCTCGCGCCGAAGGTGGATGCCACCAGCAGTTCGCGCACCAGACCGGTGATGCGGGACGCCAGCGTGAGCAGGGAAACGAGGGAGGCGGACTTGAACAGCGACACCGCGGCAGTGTAAGCCAGCCCCCGCTCCCCTCTGGCCCCTGTAACAACCCGGTACCAGATGGCGGCCACGGCAGCACTCGGCCGCGTGGTAGAATGTTCGGCTTTGCTGGCATCATCCCAAACACGTAAAGGATTACTCCCATGGCAACCAAGCCGAAGAAAAAGAACCCCCGTCTGGCGTCTGGCCGCAAGCGCGCCCGCCAGGACGTCAAACTGAACGCCGCCAACAGCTCACTGCGTTCGAAGTACCGGACCGCCGTCAAGAACGTCGAAAAGGCTGTTCTGACCGGCGACAAGGCCAAGGCCACCGAACTGTTTGCCAAGATGCAAGGCGTCGTCGACACCATCGCCGACAAGGGCATCTTCCACAAGAACAAGGCCGCTCGCGACAAGAGCCGCCTCTCCGCCAAGGTCAAGGCCCTGGCCGCAGCCGCCTAAAAACCGGCCACCGGCCTGCCCCGGCAGACCACCAGCCCGGACCCCTCTCGGGTCCGCCGTTTGAAACGGTGCGCTGCCAGCAAAAAAAGGAAAACCGCCGCGTCGCAAGACCGGCGGTTTTTTCTTGGTGTTTGTCTGGTGGCGGGCAAATGAAAGACCGGTGAGTTCCATCGCGGTGCCGGTCCCTCGGTCCACCCGCCAGGCGGTTCAGGCGCCCCACCCCGGTCCGGGGCAACTTTTGGGGGCGCCAGCGGCGTGCCTCAGTCGGCGCTCAGCCGCTCCAACCCGCCCAGGTAAGGCCGCAGCACCTCGGGCACCGTCACGCTGCCGTCGGCGTTCTGGTAATTTTCCAGCACCGCCACCAGGGCACGGCCCACGGCCAAGCCCGAGCCGTTGAGGGTGTGCACCAACTCATTCTTGCCCTGGGCGTTCTTGAAGCGCGCCTGCAGGCGGCGCGCCTGGAAGGCCTCGCAATTGGAGACCGAGCTGATCTCACGGTAGGTCCCCTGCGCCGGCACCCAGACTTCGAGGTCGTAGGTCTTGGCCGAACCGAAGCCCATGTCGCCCGTGCACAGCGCCATCACGCGGTACGGCAGGCCGAGCTTCTGCAGCACGGCTTCGGCGTGGCCGGTCATGGCCTCCAGGGCCTCGTAGCTCTTTTCAGGATGCACGATCTGCACCATCTCGACCTTGTCGAACTGGTGCTGGCGGATCATGCCGCGCGTGTCGCGCCCGGCGCTGCCGGCTTCGGAACGGAAACACGGGGTGTGCGCCGTCAGCTTGATCGGCAAATCGGCCTCGGCCAGCACGGTGTCGCGCACCACGTTGGTCAGCGTCACCTCGCTGGTGGGAATCAGGTACAGCGCCTGGTTGTCGTCGGTGCCGTCCTGCCCGCCCTTGCGGGCCGCGAACAGATCGCCCTCAAATTTGGGCAACTGGCCGGTGCCGCGCAGGGTGTCGGCATTGACGATGTAGGGCGTGTAGCACTCGGTGTAGCCGTGTGCCTGCGTCTGCGTGTCCAGCATGAACTGCGCCAGCGCCCGGTGCAGGCGGGCGATCGGGCCGCGCATGAAGGTGAAGCGAGAGCCTGCCAGCTTGACGCCGGTGTCGAAGTCCAGCCCCAGCTTTTCGCCGATGTCCACATGGTCGCGAACCTCGAAATCAAAGCTGCGCGGCCCTTTCCCGTCGGGGCTCCAGCGGCGCACCTCGACGTTGCCCGCTTCGTCAGCGCCCACCGGCACACTCTCGTGCGGCAGGTTGGGCACGGCCAGCAGCAGGGTCTGCAGCTCGGCCTGGATCACGTCCAGCCGCGCGGCCGAGGCTTCGAGTTCGGCCTTCATTTCGCCGACCTGCGCCATCACCGCATCGGCCTCGGCGTGCTGCCCCTTGCCCTTGAGCATGCCGATCTGCTTGGACAGGCTGTTGCGCTGGGCCTGCAGCGCTTCGGTGCGGGTCTGCAGCGTCTTGCGCTCGGTTTCCAGCGCCTGGAACGCGGCCACGTCCAGGTAGGGCTGCGGCTGTTTGCGGCTTTCCAGGCGCGCGACGACGGCGCCCAGGTCTTTGCGGAGTTGGAGGATGTCTAGCATGGGGAGGAAATTGTAGGGACCGGCTTACCGCAGGTGGGCGGGCGCGGCAGCGCCTTCGATCTTCAGGCCTTTGGGCAGGGGGAATTTCACGGTTTCGGTCAGGCCGTCCATGCGCCGCACAGCAATGGCACCGAGATCGCGCAGGCGCTCGATCACCTGCTGCACGAGGATGTCGGGCGCCGAAGCGCCGGCCGTCAGGCCGACACGCAGCTTGCCCTCGAACCATTCGGGTTGCAGCTCGCCCGCGTTGTCGACCATGTAGGCCGGCGTGCCGAGCTTGAGCGCCACCTCGCGCAGGCGGTTGCTGTTCGAGCTGGTGGGGCTGCCGACCACGATCACGATGTCCACCTGCGGGCTCAGCAGCTTCACAGCGTCCTGCCGGTTCTGGGTGGCGTAGCAGATGTCCTGCTGTTTGGGCTCGCGCACCTTGGGGAAGCGCGCTTTCACGGCGGCCAGGATGCCGGCCGCATCGTCCACGCTGAGCGTGGTCTGGGTCACCACCGCCAGCAGGTCGGTCTGCGCCGGCTGCACGCGCAGCACATCGGCTTCGTCTTCGACCAGGTGGATGCCGCTGTCGAGCTGGCCCATGGTGCCTTCCACCTCGGGGTGCCCCTTGTGGCCGATCATGATGAACTCGTAGCCTTCGCGGTGCAGCTTGGCCACCTCCACGTGCACCTTGGTCACCAGGGGACAGGTGGCATCAAAAATCTGGAAACCGCGCCGCGCGGCCTCTTCCTGCACGGCCCGGCTCACGCCGTGGGCCGAAAACACCAGCGTCGCACCCGGCGGCACTTCGTCGAGCTCCTCGATGAAGATCGCGCCCTTGGTCTTGAGGTCGTTGACCACATAGGTGTTGTGCACGATCTCGTGCCGCACGTAGATGGGCCGGCCGAACTTGGCCAGCGCACGCTCGACGATTTCGATGGCGCGGTCCACGCCGGCACAGAAGCCCCGGGGTTCGGCCAGAAGAATCTCGTTCATCACAGCACACCGATCAGTTGCAGTTCAAAACGCACCGGCTGGCCGGCCAGCGGGTGGTTGAAGTCGAACAGCACCGAGCCATCGGCACGCACCTCGCGCACCGCGCCGGCGTAGGTGCCCAGCCCGTCGGGCGTGGGGAACTGCACCACATCGCCCACCGCGTACTGCTCGTGCGGATCGCCCAGCTGGTTGAGCAGCTTGCGCGCCACCCATTGCTGCATCTCGGGCTGGCGTTCGCCAAAGGCCTCGCCCGCAGCCAGTTCGATCACCGTGTGCGTGCCTTCCTCCAGGCCCAGCAGGCGCTGTTCGATGGCCGGCGACAGTTCCCCGGCGCCGAGGCTGAGCGTGGCCGGCTGCCCCTGCTCGAAGGTGTCGATGATGGTCTGGCCCTGCGGGCCGGTCATCCGGTAGTGCAGGGTCAGGAAAGAGCCTTCTTGGACTTGGGGCATGGTGGCGGACATCGAAAACGGAGGCCCGGGCAGCGGCCCGGGAAACTGCGTATTGTAAAAAGCAGGGGATTGCAGGGAGGAAAAAGATGAATGACCTGGCCGAACGCGGGCTCAAGAGCCTGCCCGCCGACGCGCGCCCGCGCGAAAAACTGCTCGCCCGCGGTCCGGCGGCGCTCAGTGATGCCGAGCTGCTGGCGCTGCTGCTGCGCACCGGCATGGCCGGCAAACACGTGCTGCAACTGGCGCAGGAACTGCTGGACCGCTTTGGCGGCGTGGGCGGCCTGCTGCACACCGATGCCGAGGCCCTGCGCGCCATCAAGGGCCTGGGCCCCGCCAAACGCGCCGAGGTCGTGGCGGTGCTGGAACTGGCGCGCCGTGCCCTGGTGCAGGAAATGCGGCAGAGCCCGCTGTTCGACAGCCCGGCCGCCGCGCGCCACTACCTGCAATTGCAGCTGGGCGCGCGGGCCCACGAAGTGTTTGCCGTGCTGTTCCTCGACAGCCAGAACCGCCTGATCGCCATGGAAGAGCTGTTCCGCGGCACGCTCACGCAGACCAGCGTCTACCCGCGCGAGGTGGTGTTGCGCGCCCTGCACCACCATGCCGCCGCCGTGGTACTGGCCCACAACCACCCCAGCGGCGAAGCCCGACCCTCGCGCGCCGACGAGGCGCTGACACAGTCGCTCAAGGCGGCGCTGGCGCTGGTGGACGTGCGTGTGCTGGACCACTTCATCGTCACGCGCGAGCAGGCGGCGTCGATGGCGGAGATGGGGCTGGTCTGATACCGCGCCCGTCCAGCAGCCTGCTCACTCCAGGAACAGCTCGGCCACCTGTGAGCGCAGCCATCGGTTGGCAGGATCCTGCTGGATGGGTGAGGTGGCAGACGCCACCCCACCACACCTTGTGCCCTTTAGGGAGACCGGCATCCGCCCCCACAGGCCTGCGCGACAATGCCTTCATGAAAGTGCACAGCCTGGCCGAGCTGAAAACGTTGCAGCGCGAAATCCGCCGCCGCAGCGAGGCCGAGGCCGCCCGTGTGCAAGCCGAGCGGCAGCGGCAACTGGCCGCACAGCGCGAACGCTGCCTTTTTGCGACCGCAGTCGGCCCTGTCAGGCCGCTGACCCAACCGGAGCGAGCGCATCCGCACCGCCCGCCGCTGGACCCGGTCCCCGCACAGCGCCAGCGCGACGAACAATCGGTGATGCGCGAGGCGTTGTCGGACGAATTCGACGTCGAGACCCTGCTGCACACCGATGAGCAACTGAGCTTCCGGCGCCCGGGCATCGGGCCCGACGTGACCGCCAAACTGCGCGGCGGCCACTGGAGCATCCAGCGCCAGATCGACCTGCACGGCCTGCGCACCGACGAAGCGCGCGAGGCGCTGGGACGCTTTCTGCGCGAAGCACACCAGGTCGGCCTGCGCTGTGTGCGCGTGGTGCACGGCAAGGGCCTGGGCTCGCCGGGGCGCCAGCCGGTGCTCAAGGGACGGGTGCAGCGCTGGCTGGTGCAGAAGAACGAGGTTCTGGCATTTGTGCAGGCCCGCCCCATCGATGGCGGCGCCGGGGCGCTGGTGGTGCTGCTGCGCCCGGTGCGTGCGCTGCGCAGCGAGGGTCAGCGGCCGGCCTGACGCCAGCGCCACCCCAGCCACTGCGCCGCGATCCAGCGGAACGGCACCAGCGCCAGCAAGGCCAGCGCCAGCTTGACCAGCCAGTCGGCCAGGGCCAGCGACACCCACAGCGGCACCTGGGGCCCCAGGCCCAGCAGCGGCAGCACCTCGTTGGCCCAGGCGACGTCGGTGACCGGGTCCACCCAGGCCAGCGGTGCGGCAAACGCCACGCTGAAAAACAGCACCGTGTCCACGGCCGACCCCACCAGACTGGAGACCAGCGGCGCGCGCCACCACGAGCCCTGGCGCAGCCGGTCGAACACCGCCACGTCCAGCCACTGGGCCGTCAGAAAAGCCAGGCCCGAGGCGATGGCCACGCGCAGCGTGACCAGCGGACCGAACTCGCCCGCGATCTGGCTGCCCACGAACGAGCAGGCCACCCCCACCACAAACCCTGCCAGCACGACCTGCCGCGCGGCACGCGCTCCGGCCTTGAGGTTGACCAGGTCGGTCACCAGGAAGGCCAGCGGATAGGTGAACGCGCCCCAGGTCAGCCAGGCACCGAAGAGGTGCTGGACCAGGACGTTGGACGCCACCACGACGGTGGCCATGGCCAGAATGGCCGGGAACAGCAAGGGCATGGGACCACCGGCGCGCGGCGCGGTTCGGAAGCGGGAGGGCGCCGATTATGGCGTGTTGCGCATCCAGTCGGCGGTTTTGAAGAAGCTCTCGCGCAGGCGCGCGCGCAGTTCGTCGGGCACCCCGGTTTCGCCCATGGCCTGGTCCATGCAGGCCAGCCACTGGTCACGCTCGAGGATGCCGATCTGGAACGGCATGTGCCGCATGCGCAGGCGCGGATGGCCGAAGCGGTCTTCGTAGTGCGAGGGACCGCCCAGCCAGCCGCAGAGAAACCAGAACAGCTTCTGGCGCGCATCGTTCAGCGTGCTGCCGTGCGCGGCGCGCAGTTCGCGGTAGCCGGGCTCGATGTCCATCAGGTCGTAGAAGCGGTCGACCAGCCGCTGCACCGCCGGCTCGCCGCCGATCCATTCGAAGGGGGTGGCAGGCCGGGCGGGAGAGGCCGTCGGGTCGGAAGTGTCGGGTGCAGAGGTCATGGTCGGAGGGCGATCAGGTGGCAGCGCGGCGCAGGGTTTCCACCACCGGGGTGCGCAGCACGCTGCGCAGGCCCCACCAGCCGGCGGCCAGGGCCAGCACACCGCCGGCCAGGCTGCCTGCCAGCGGCACCAGCAGCGGGGGTTGCCAGGCGAACTGGAAAGCATAACGTGCCAGCGCCCAGCCCACGGCCACAGCCACCAGCGACGCGATGAAGCCCGCCAGCAGGCCGACGCCCGCCAGCTCGATGCGCTGCACCTGCCGCAGCAGGCCCGACGAAGCGCCCACCGCGCGCAGCACGGCAAACTCGCGCTCGCGCTCCCCACGGGTGGCGGTGATGGTGGCCAGCAGCACCACGAGACCGGCCGCAAGGGCAAAGCCGAAGAGGAATTCCACCGCCCGGATCACCTGCCCGAGCACGCGCTGCACCTGGGCAATGGTCTGGCTCATGTCCACGTTGGTGATGTTCGGGAAGGCGCGCACCAGCGTGTTGTCGAACTGCGGGTTGCCTTCAGGGGCGCGGAAGGCGCTGATGTAGGTGACCGGCACGTCGGCCATGTCGGCCACCGGGAAGATCACGAAGAAATTGACCCGCAGCGAACCCCAGTCCACCTTGCGCAGGCTGGTGATGCGCCGTTCCACCGGCATGCCGGCGATGTCGAAGGTGAGCGTGTCACCGAGCTTGAGCCCCAGTTCCTCGGCCAGGCCCTCTTCCACGCTCAGGCCGTCGGCCTCGTCCGGTGTCCAGCGGCCCTGCACCACGGGGTTGTGGTCGGGCAGTTGCGCCATGTGCGAGAGGTTGAACTCGCGCTCCACCAGCCGCTGGGCGCGGTCGGTCGCAAACTGGTCTGGCTGCACGGTCTGCCCGTTGATGCCGACCAGCCGACCGCGGATCATCGGGTGCCAGTCGTAGCGCTCCACGCCGGCCTGGTGCAGCGCCTGCTGGAAGGCCTCGGCCTGGTCGGGCTGGACGTTGATGACAAAACGGTTCGGCGCATCGGGCGGCGTGGCGTTGCGCCAACTCGCGATCAGGTCGGTGCGCAGCAGCACCAGCAGCACCAGCGCCAGCAGGCCCACGGCCAGGGCGCTGATCTGCACCACCGCGTAACCGGGCCGCGCCGAGAACTGGCGCGTGGCCAGCACCAGCGCGCGCGGCGCGGTGCTTTCGTTGATGCTGGCGCGCAGCAGCTTGACCGCCCCCCAGCTCGCCAGCGCGAACACCGCCACGGCCGCCGCAAAACCGCCGACGGCAATGCCGCCGAGCACCAGGTCGCGGCTCGCGGCCAGCAGCAGCACGGCAAAACCGGCCACGCCCAGGCCCAGCACGGCCAGGGTGGCGGGCTTGAGCTGGCCGACGTCACGCCGGATCACGCGCAGCGGCGGCACCTGCGCCAGCTGCAGCACGGGCGGCAGCCCGAAGGCGGCCATGAGCGTGATCCCCATGCCCACCCCCAGCAGCGCGGGCCAGACACTGGCCGCGGGCAAAGCGGCATCGACCAGGCCCGCCAGCAGCACCACGAAAGCGTGGTGCACCGCGTAGCCCAGCGCCACGCCCAGCACGCTCGCGCCCAGGCCGATCAGCAAAAATTCGAGCGCGTAGGCCCGCGCCATGGTGCCCTGGGGCAGGCCGAGCACGCGCAGCATGGCGCAGTCGTCCAGGTGCTTCTGGGCAAAGCCGCGCGCCGCAATGGCCACGGCCACGGCCGACAGCAGCGCGGCCAGTAGGGCCACGAGATTGAGGAATTTTTCGGCCCGCGCCAGCGTCTGCTGCATTTCGGGCCGGCCGCCTTCGAGCGATTCGAGGCGCGTGCCGCGCACGTGGCTGCGGTCGATTTCGGCCTGGGCCCAGTCGGAGAAGGTCTTGACCACGCTGTCGGGCCCGGCCACCGCCAAACGCCAGGTGATGCGGCTGGCCGGCTGCACCAAACCGGTGGCGGGCAGGTCGGCGGTGTTGATCATCACGCGCGGCGCGAAGTTCATGAACCCGGCGCCGCGATCGGGCTCCTGGGTGAGCACGCGGTCGATGCGTACACTGCCGTCGCCCAGCAACAGCGCTTGCCCCACCCGCAGGTCCAGCGTATTGAGCAGCGCTTCGTCCACCCAGGCGGTGCCGGATGCGGGAATCTCCGCGGTGGCGGCATCGGGCTGGCCAGGCGCCGGGGCCACGCGCAAGGTGCCGCGCAGCGGGTAACCGGGCGCCACCACTTTCAAGGCCACCAGGCGTGCCGCGCCCCCGTCCTCGTCGCGCGCGCGGCCCATGGTGGGGAACACCAGGGTCTGCACCGCCTGCAGGCCGAGCCGCCCGGCTTCTTCGGCAAACGCCGGAGGCGGCCGGTTGTCGCTGCTGATCACCGCGTCGCCGCCGATCAGCGCGCGGGCATCGCGATGCAGGCCACCCTGGAGCCGGTCGGCAAAAAACCCCACGGCCGTGAGCGCGGCCACGGCCAGCGTGACGGCCAGCAGCAACAGCCGCAACTCCCCCGAACGCCAGTCGCGCCAGAGCGAACGCCAGCCGAGGGACCAGAAAGCAATGGGAAGTGCAGCCATGCCCGAACCTTAACCCAAGCCCGCCACCCGCGCAGCAGGCAAGGCATAAGGCATCTTCACCCGTGCGCGGCTCCGGACCAGGATGCAGTGGAACCGGCTCCGCCGGGCCACCCGCATCGCCCCTTTGAGGGGGGCGCACCACCGGCGCGGCGCAGGGGTGGGCCTTATTTCGTGCCGAAGATGCGGTCGCCGGCGTCGCCCAGGCCCGGCACGATGTAGCCGTGTTCGTTCAGGCCCCGGTCGACAGCCGGGGTGTAGACCGGCACGTCGGGGTGGGCATCGTGGAAGGTCTTCAGGCCCTGCGGGCAGGTGACCAGGCAGACGAAACGGATCGAACGCGGGTTCGTCTGCTTGAGCCGGTCGACCGCGGCAACGGCCGAGTTGCCGGTGGCGAGCATGGGGTCGAGCACGATCACGTCGCGCTCCTCCATGCCGCTGGGCATCTTGAAGTAGTACTCCACCGCCTGCAGCGTGGCCGGATCGCGGTACAGGCCGATGTGGCCGACGCGCGCACCGGGAATGATCTGCAGCATGCCGTCGAGGAAGCCGTTGCCGGCGCGCAGGATGGAGGCCAGCACGATCTTCTTGCCGTCGATCACGCGGGAACTCATGGTTTCCAGCGGCGTCTCGATCTCGATCGTCTGCATGGGCATGTCACGGGTGAGCTCGTAGGCCAGCAGGGCAGACAGCTCGTGCACCAGTTCGCGAAAACTCTTGGTGCTGGTGTCCTGGCGGCGCATCAGCGTCAGTTTGTGCTGCACCAGGGGGTGGTCGATGATGTGGACTTCGCGGCTCATGGCAATCGGTCGGGGGCGGTGGAAACGCTGGCCAGCGGCCAGACGACGGGGCCCCGAGTTTATGCGGGTGGCCGGTGGCGGTCGGCGCGCTGGCGCGCGGCGTCGAGGAACGCCTGCATCATGGGGCCGCTGTCGAGCAGGCCCTGGCGCTGCTCGGACGGCGTGAGGTGGAACTCCGGGTGCCACTGCACGCCAAGCACGAAACCCGGCCCCTGGCGACGGATGGCCTCGACCACACCGTCAACCGGGCTGCGCGCCTCGATCGCCAGCCCGTCACCCAGGCGGTCGACGCACTGGTGGTGGATGCTGGTGATGTGGCGCGAAGCCTGCGAGCCGTAGAGCCCGTCGAGCAACGAACCGGGCTCGAAGGCCACCTCGTGCAGCAGCCGGTCGTAGTGCTCGGTGTCCTGGTGCACCGTGGCGTTCGGCCACATCGAGGGAATGTCCTGCACCAGGGTGCCCCCGTGGTACACGTTGATGAGCTGGGCGCCGCGGCAGATGCCGAGCACGGGTTTGCCCGCTTCGATGAAACCGCGCAGCAGGGCGAGTTCGTAACGGTCGCGGATCGGGTCGCCGGCCCAGTCGGAGTGGCCGGCGGTGGCGCCGTAGGTCCCTGGGCTGATGTCCGCCCCCCCCTGCAGCACCAGGCCGTCCAGCAGATCGACGATCGCGGCCAGGGGGACACGGCGGGGCGAAACCGGGGCGGCTTCGTCGATGAAGGGCACCATCAGGGCGATGGCCCCGTGCCCCATGATCCAGTGCGCCATGGAGCTTTCGAGAAACTGCAACCGTTTCTGGGGCAGCCCCAGGCCGGGGGGCGGATCGTGCAGCAGGCGGGCGGTGATTCCGATACGGAGAGGCATGGGACAGGTGCAGCGAAACAGGCCTTCATGCTACGCCTGTCGCCGCACCCCTGTGGGTCCCGGGGCCATCAGTAGGTCTCGAGATGCAGACGTCCTTCACGCTTGAGTGCGCTGCCGACCACATCCCAGTCGAGCCCGGCACCGGTGGCGATGTCGCGCAGGGCCAGCACCACGCCCTCTTCCATGGCCTTGAGGCCGCACACGTAGAAGCAGGCGTTCGGGTCCTGCAGCAACGCGGCCAGGTCGGCGGCGCGTTCGCGCATGGCGTCCTGCACGTAGCGCTTGGACTTGCCGGCTTCGCGCGAGAAGGCGAAGTTGGTGTCGATGAAGTCCTTGGGCAGGTTCTGCAGCGGGCCGAAGTACGGCAACTCGGCCGGTGTGCGGGCGCCGAAGAACAGCATCAGTTTGCCGCCTTCGAACTTGCCGCTGGCGCGCAGACGGCGGCGCCATTCGGTCATCGCGCGCATGGGCGCCGAACCGGTGCCGGTGCAGATCATGACGATGCTGGACTTCGGGTGGTTGGGCATCAGGAAGCTGGCGCCGAAGGGGCCGATGACCTGCACCTGGTCGCCCACCTTCAGGTCGCACATGTAGTTGCTGGCGACGCCGCGCACCGGCTGGCCCGAATGGTCTTCGAGCACGCGCTTGATGGTCAGGGACAGGTTGTTGTGGCCCGGGCGTTCGCCGTTGCGCGGGCTGGCGATGCTGTACTGGCGCGCGTGGTGCGGCTTGCCGTGGGCGTCGACGCCGGGCGGCACGATGCCGATGCTCTGGCCTTCAAGCACCGGGAAGGGCATGCTGCCGAAATCGAGCACGACGTGGTGGGTGTCGTAGTCCTTGCCCACCTCGGTGACACGCAGGTTGCCGGTGACGGTGGCGGTGACGGTTTTTTCGGCGGCCTTGGGGCCGTAGAGGTTGGTGTAGGCGTGGGCCGCGCTCCAGGGCGGGATCGTGGCGCCGTACTGGGCGGAGTTGAACGTGGCCTGGCCAGCCGGATCGGCAGCGGGGGCAGCCGCCTCCTGGGGTTCGGCGACTGCCTCGCCGAGGCCAGCCTCGGCCGACTGGGCAGCCAGCTCTCCAGACGAAAGCTCGACGGGCAGTTCGTCCCAGCCGAGCTGTTCTTCCACCGTGTAGGCGTTGCCACGCACGACGCGGCGGTAGTTGTCGATGGAGCCGGTCGGGCACGGCGAGATGCAGTCGTTGCACCAGTTGCACTTGCTGACGTCGACGACGTAGTTGCGCGAGTCGTGGGTGATGGCGCCGACCGGGCAGATGGATTCGCAGGTGTTGCAGCGGATGCAGATCTCGGGATCGATCAGGTGCTGCTTGATGACGATGGCTTCGGTGGGGGCGTTCATCTGGAATCTCCGTGCTTGGCTCGTGGCACTCTATTTTGTGGCTTACTTTGACGCTTTGGAGGCGCCGCATGGACTGGGGCGGCTGACTCCGTTCGTGTCCCCCGCCGACCTGCGGCCGGCTCCTCCTTGACCTCACTGCGCCAGCCACCCCAGTCCATGCTCATTGGCATACGCAGAGAAACAGCAGAACAACCAACAGGCCTCCGGAGCGTGTGCCTGAAGCCCAGGATGCGGTGGAACCGGCTTTGCCGGGCCACTCGCGTCGTCCCCACTTCAAGCGCCGAAGGCGCGCCAGAAAGGGGGGAAGCCGCGTCAGCGGCGCAGGGGGGTTAGTTGAATCTGACGTACTCGAAATTCACCGGCTGGCGGTTGATGCCCATGACCGGCGGCGCGATCCAGTTGGCGAACTTGCCCGGCTCGACCACACGGCCCATGAGCGAACCCACGTAGGCGCGGTCGGTGTCCGAAGGCAGCCACTCTTCCACGCGCTGGTTCCATTCGTGATCGCTCACCACGCGGCCGTCCGGGCTGACCTTGACGCCGGCCAGCGAGCCGATGTTGCGGTGGAAGGCCTTGTGCGGCACCTTCAGGCGGAAGTCGATACCGGCCTTTTCGATCAGGCGGTTCCAGCGGTCCACACCGCCCACCGAGTCCTTGATGTAGTCGTCGCGCAGCACTTCGTTGAGCGCGTTGAGCATCGGCACTTCCTTCTCGACCAGGCCGCCGTTCTCGACCGCCAGGATCTTGTAGGAGTTGCCCTTGAGCACATGGTCGTCGGTGCGCTTTCCCTCTTCGTAACGGCCCTTGAGACCCGAGCTGTAGAAGGTGGCGGCGTTGGACGACTGGTCGGCACCGAACAGGTCGATGGTCACCGAGAAGTGGAAGTTGATGTAGCGCTGGATGGTCGGCAGGTCGATCACGCCGGCAGCGCGCAGCTTGCCCACGTCATCGGTCTTGAGCTGGTTCATCATTTCGCAGGAGCGGGTGATGACGCGGCCCACGCCCGATTCGCCCACGAACATGTGGTGCGCCTCTTCGGTCAGCATGAACTTGGTCGTGCGGGCCAGCGGGTCGAATGCGGATTCGGCCAGGGCGCAGAGCTGGAACTTGCCGTCGCGGTCGGTGAAGTAGGTGAACATGAAGAAGCTCAGCCAGTCGGGCGTCTTCTCGTTGAAGGCCTGCAGGATGCGCGGGTTGTCGGCGTTGCCGCTGTTGCGTTCGAGCAGGGCTTCGGCTTCTTCGCGGCCGTCCTTGCCGAAGTACTTGTGCAGCAGGTAGACCATGGCCCAGAGGTGGCGGCCTTCTTCCACGTTCACCTGGAACAGGTTGCGCAGGTCGTACTGGCTGGGGGCGGTCAGGCCCAGATGGCGCTGCTGCTCGACCGAGGCCGGCTCGGTGTCGCCTTGCGTGACGATGATGCGGCGCAGGTTGGCGCGGTGTTCGCCAGGCACGTCCTGCCAGGCGGCTTCGCCCATGTGGTCACCGAAGTGGATCTTGCGTTCCTGCTCGGCCGGGTTCAGGAAGATGCCCCAGCGGTAGTCGGGCATCTTCACGTGGCCGAACTGCGCCCAGCCCTGCGGGTCGACGCTGACGGCGGTGCGCAGGTACACATCGAAGTTCTGCGAACCGTCCGGGCCCATGTCCTGCCACCACTGCAGGTAATTGGGCTGCCAGTGTTCCAGCGCGCGTTGCAGCGTGCGGTCTTCGCTGAGATTGACGTTGTTCGGAATCTTCTCGCTGTAATCGATGCTGGACATGACAGTCTCCTGGTGGGGGAATGAACGTTGGAGTGAAGATGCTTGAAGCCAGGGGTGCGGCGGAACCGGCTTTGCCGGGCCGCTCGCGCCGTCCCCCCTTCAAGCGCCAAAGGCGCGCCAGAAAGGGGGGAAGCCGCGCAGCGGCGCAGGGGGGTTACACGCGATTCCAGTCAAAGGCGGCCTTTTCGCCCTTGCCATAGACCTTGAGCGCGCCCTTCTCGCCGACGGCGTTGGGGCGCTGGAAGATCCAGTTCTGCCAGGCGGTCAGGCGACCGAAGATGCGGGTGAACATGTTTTCCTTCTGGGCGAAGCGCAGATTGGCTTCCAGACCGGTCAGCGCGTCGGGCGACATGGCCGCGCGCTCTTCCAGCGCCAGGCGGATTTCGTCGGCCCAGTCGATGTCGTCGGGGGCCGCGGTGACCAGGCCCAGCTTCAGCGCCGCGTCGCCGTCCAGCGCCTGGCCGATGGCGCCGCGCGCGGCTTCCATCGGGCCCACCTCTTCGTAGAAGCGGCGCTGCAGGCGGCTCTGGCCGTTGACCATGGGCAGGTAGCCGAAGTTCATCTCGCCCAGGGTCAGTGCGGGCTGCTTTTCCGGCTCGTCGGGCAGCACCAGCATGTAGGCGCGGTCGGCGCAGAAAGCCAGCTCGGCCAGCGTGCCGGCAAAGCAAGACCCCGGCTCCAGCAGCGCGAACAGGCTGCGCGAGGACACGTCCAGGCGGGCGAAGGTGCGGCGCAGGTGGCCGATGGTTTCGTTGACGAACCAGTGGTCCTTGTTCGCGAGCATGAGCGCGTCGTTGGCCAGCACGGCGGCGGCATCGCCTTCGGTTTTGAGCAGCCAGGTGCCGATGTCCAGCTCGTTGGTGCGCATGTGCAGGATGGCGTCGTCCAGCTCGCGCACCATTTGCAGGGCGTACCAGTTCGCGCCCAGCGCTTCGATACCGGCAATGTCGGTCGGCTGCGCACCTTGCGGGGCCTTCACGGTGAAGGTGGCGGTGCGTTTGGCGCGGTCGATGGCGACCGACACGTTTTGGTAGGTGAGGCTGTCGGCCGCGATCGTGCGGTTCAGTGGCGTCAGCTCCACGCCCCGTGCGCCAGCCGCGCCGCGATGGCTGCCGGCAGCCAGCTTGTCGGCACGCTCGCGCACGGCCTGCTGGAACACCGCAGGCTTGGCGATGGCGTCGACCAGGCGCCAGTCCACGGCCTTCTGGCCGCGCACGCCTTCCACGCTGGTGCAGAAGATGTCGGCCAGGTCGTGGCGCACATGGCGCTTGTCGGTCACGCGGGTCAGGCCGCCGGTGCCGGGCAGCACGCCCAGCAGCGGTACTTCGGGCAGGCTCACGGCGCTGGAACGGTCATCGACCAGCACGATCTCATCGCAAGCCAGGGCCAGCTCGTAACCACCGCCGGCGCAGGCGCCGTTGAGCGCGGCCACGAACTTCAGGCCGCTGTGCTGGCTGCTGTCTTCGATGCCGTTGCGGGTTTCGTTGGTGAACTTGCAGAAGTTCACCTTCCAGCCGTGGCTGGACAGGCCCAGCATGAAGATGTTGGCGCCCGAGCAGAACACCCGGTCCTTCAGGCTGGTGACCACCACGGACTTCACTTCCGGGTGCTCGAAGCGGATGCGCTGCAGCGCGTCGTGCAGCTCGATGTCGACGCCCAGGTCGTAGCTGTTGAGCTTGAGCTTGTAGCCCGGGCGCAGACCCGCGTCTTCGTTGATGGCCAGCGAGAGTGTGGCCACCGGGCCGTCAAAGCTCAGTTGCACATGCTGGTAGCGCGAGGGATGGGTCTGGTAGTCGACGCTGGGGGCGGCGGTGGCGGTCATGGAAGTCTCCTCGGGTTCGGGTCGGCGGGCAGTTCAGGACGGTCGGGCCGCACATCCGCGCGGCATGACATGAATAATAGTGCATATTCCGGTGCGCCGTCAAATGCAGTTTAGTTCTCAAACCCCCGGAGAAACCCGGAGACCAGGTCCGCTCAGACCGGCAGCCGGAGCAGTTGCCGCACTTCCCGCCGCAGTTTCACGAAGCTGTCTTCCAGTGGCAGCGCACTGGTGTCGAAGGCCAGATCGGCCTTGGAATAGAAGGCGGCACGCCCTTCCAGGATGCGCTTGAGGTCTTCCATCGCCTCGCGGCTGGCCGCCATGGGGCGCATGTCGCCCTGCGCCGCCACCCGCCCCATGTGATCGGCCGGATCGGCCTTCAGCCACACCGTGGTGCAGTGCTGCAGCAGCAGGTTGAAGTTGGCCGAATCCGCCACCAGCCCGCCGGGCGTGGCGATCACCACCTCGGGATAGATCTGGATCGCCTCCTCCAGCGCGCGCCGTTCGTAGCGCCGGTAGGCGTTGGCGCCATAGAGGTTGTGGATCTCGCTGATGCTGCAGCCGGCAAACTGCTCGATCTCGCGGCTGAGTTCGATGAACGGAAATCCCAGGTCCTGCGCCAGCCGCTGCCCGAGGGTGGATTTGCCCGCCCCGCGCAGGCCGATCAGGGCCACACGCGCCTGGCGGCCCTGCGCGTCCACACCGCCGCTGGCGCCCAGCAACTCGGCCAGTTGCACCCGCGCACGCCGCAGATCGCCCTCGCTGCGCCCCTGCAGCAACTCGCGGATCAGCAGCCATTCGGGCGAGCTGGTGGTGACGTCGCCGATCAGCTCGGCCAGCGAGCATTGCAAGGCCTGCGCCACCTGCAACAGCACCAGGATGGAAGCGTTGCCGGTGCCGTATTCGAGGTTGGCCAGGTGGCGCTCGGACACATCGGCCGCTACCGCCACCGCCTTGCGCGTCATGCCCTTGCGCGAGCGCAGATTGCGCACGCGCTCGCCCAGCGCCACCAGGAAGGGATGGCGCTCGGCGTCGTCGGCGGCAGGGGCTGGCGGGGCGATGAGGGTGTCGCTGGCGGTCATGGCGCGGGCGCCTTTCGTCTGTTGGCGAAGCGGTCGAGGGTAAACCCCAGTCGTCAAAATGCCTCGGGACATGCACTTTAATGCATACTCCCCAAGACGCAAGATAGTGCATTTATAACGTCATTCCGTGGCCACGGCCACGGCATTTACGCAAACCGCTGCATCCCGGAACCCGCTGCCATGACCGCCCACACCGATCTCCCCCTGCTCCCCAACTTCTTCGCCGGCCGCTGGCAAACCGGCACCGGCCGTGGCCAGACCCTGCTCGATCCGGTGACCGGCGAGGCGCTGGTGCGCGTCGACAACACCGGCCTGGACCTGGCCGAAGGCTTCACTTTCGCCCGCGAACAGGGCGGCGCCGCGCTGCGCGCCCTGAACTATGGCCAGCGCGCCGCCCTGCTGGGCGCCATCGTCAAGGTGCTGCAGGCCAACCGCGACGCCTACTACGACATCGCCACCCGCAATGCCGGGACCGTCACCAAGGATTCGGCGGTCGACATCGACGGCGGCATCTTCACCCTGGGCTATTACGCCAAACAGGGCGAGGCCCTGGGTGAAGCCAGCGTGCTGCTCGATGGCGAGCGCATCCGCATGGGCAAGGACCCGGTGTTCCAGACCCAGCACGTGCTCCAGCCCACGCGCGGCGTGGCCCTGTTCATCAACGCCTTCAACTTCCCGAGCTGGGGTCTGTGGGAAAAGGCCGCACCCGCCCTGCTCTCGGGCGTGCCGGTGATCGTCAAGCCCGCCACCGCCACCGCCTGGCTGACCCAGCGCATGGTGGAAGACGTGGTCAAGGCCGGCGTGCTGCCGGCGGGTGCGCTGTCGGTGGTCTGCGGCTCCTCGGCCGGGCTGATGGACCAGCTCCAGCCGTTTGACGTGGTCAGCTTCACCGGTTCGGCCGAAACGGCGCGCATCATCCGCAGCCACCCGGCGGTGGCCCAGCGCTCGGTGCGCTGCAACATCGAGGCCGACAGCCTCAACAGCGCCCTGCTCGACCCGGCCGCCAGCGAAGGCGGGGAAGCCTTCAACCTCCTGGTGAGCGAGGTGGTGCGCGAGATGACGGTCAAGAGCGGCCAGAAGTGCACCGCCATCCGCCGCATCTTCGTGCCGCGCGCGCTGTACGGCGCCGTCGCCCAGGCCATCGGCGCCAAGCTGGCCAAGACCACCGTGGGCAACCCGCGCCACGAAGGCGTGCGCATGGGTGCGCTGGTCAGCCGCGAGCAGTACGACAGCGTGATCGCCGGCATTCAGCACCTGAAGACCGAGGCCGAGGTGCTGGTGGACGGCAGCGCCGTGGCGCTGGTCGACGCCGACCCCGCCGTGGCCGCCTGCGTGGCGCCCACGCTGCTGGGCACCCAGGACCCGGTGGGCGCGAAGGTGCTGCACGAGGTGGAGGTGTTCGGCCCCGTGGCCACCCTCATGCCCTACGACAGCGAGGCCCAGGCCTATGAGCTCATTCGCCGCGGCGAGGGCTCGCTGGTGGCCTCGGTCTACAGCGAAGACCCGGCCTTCATCGCCCGCGCCGCCGCCGAGCTGGCCGACAGCCACGGGCGTGTGCACGCCATCAGCCCCGACGTGGCCGCCAGCCAGACCGGCCACGGCAACGTCATGCCCATGAGCCTGCACGGCGGCCCCGGCCGTGCGGGCGGCGGCGAAGAGCTTGGCGGCCTGCGTGCGCTGGGCTTCTACCACCGCCGCAGCGCGGTGCAGGCCAGCAGCGCCGCACTGGATGTGTTGTGTGCCCCCCGCGCCGCCTTCGGCGTCACCCCCTGAGGGGGCGATGCACGTGGCCCGGCAAAGCCGGTTCCACCGCATCCTGGACTGGGGCACTGTTTGCCGAAAAGCGCCTGAGTGCCCCCGCGTTTCATCAGAAAACAGGAGACAGACATGCCCCTCGAAACCGCCGCCCCACCCGCCCGCTTCAACTTCGCCCGCCACCTGATGCAACTCAACGCCGGCCGCACCGGCAAGGTGGCGCTGATCGATGACGCGGGCAAGCTCAGCTACGGCCAGCTGGCCGACCAGGTGCGGCGCTTTTCGGCCGCGCTGGTCGCCCTGGGCCTGCGCCGTGAAGACCGCGTGCTGCTGCTGATGCACGACAGCAGCGACTGGGTCGTGAGCTTCCTGGGGGCGTTGCACGCGGGCGTGGTGCCGGTGTGCGTGAACACCCTGCTGACCGCCAAGGACTACGCCTACATGCTGGCCGACAGCCGCTCGCAGGCAGCCATCGTCTCGGGCGCACTGCTGCCCACGCTGCAGACCGCACTGGCCGACGGCGGGCACGAAGCGAAGACGCTGATCGTCTCGCGCGGCACGGGCGCCCTGCCGGCCGGTGCGCACGACTGGGCCGCGCTCGTGGCGGCCACACCCCCGGGCGACGGCGCCGACACGCACGGCGACGAGCCCGCCTTCTGGCTCTATTCCAGCGGCTCCACCGGCGCCCCCAAGGGCACCGTGCACACCCAGGCCAACCTGTGGTGGACCGCCGAGCTGTACGGCAAGGGCGTGCTGGCGCTGCAGGAAAACGACATCGTCTTCTCCGCCGCCAAGCTCTTCTTCGCCTATGGCCTGGGCAACGCACTCACCTTCCCCCTGAGCGCCGGCGCCAGCGTGGTGCTGATGGCCGAACGCGCCACGCCGCAGGCCTGCTTCAAGCGCTTCGTGGAACAGCGGCCCACCGTGTTCTACGGTGCCCCCACCGGCTACGGCGGCATGCTCGCCAGCCCCGAACTGCCGCCCCGCGACCAAGTGGCGCTGCGCCTGTGCTCGTCCGCCGGTGAGGCGCTGCCGCGTGACATCGGCGAGCGCTGGACAACCCACTTCGGCTGCGAAATCATCGACGGCATCGGCTCCACCGAGATGCTGCACGTGTTCCTCTCGAACCGCCCGGGCGACGTGCGCTACGGCACCACCGGCAAACCCGTGCCCGGCTATGCCGTGGAACTGCGCGACGAAGACGGCCGCGTGATCGACGGCCACAACCAGATCGGCGACCTCTACATCCAGGGTCCGAGCGCGGCGCTGCTGTACTGGAACAACCGCGCCAAGTCGCGCGACACCTTCCAGGGCGCCTGGACCAAGAGCGGCGACAAGTACGTGCGCGACCCCGACGGTTACTACACCTACGCTGGCCGCAACGACGACATGCTCAAAGTCAGCGGCATCTATGTCAGCCCCTTCGAAGTCGAAGCCACGCTGGTGCAACACCCCGCCGTGCTCGAAGCCGCCGTGATCGGCAAAAACGACGACGAAGGCCTGACCAAGACCAAGGCCTACGTGGTGCTCAAGCCCGGCCAGCAAGCCACCGAAGCCGAGCTGCAGGCCTTCGTGAAAGACAAGCTCGCCCCCTACAAATACCCACGCTTCGTCGAATTCGTGGCCGAACTGCCCAAGACCGCCACCGGCAAGATCCAGCGCTTCAAGCTGCGCGAGCTGGAGAACCAGCGGCTGTTCGTGAACCACTGACCCCCTGCCAGCAACCGCCTGTCTCCTTTCCGCCCCCGACACAGGGGAAACCCCCAGTCCCGGGGAAGGCATTTCGTTTTAGAACATAACGAGATGACCGACGACTTCCAGCCGGCACGAAGGAGACAAGATGGTTCGCAGATGGATCGCGGCGTGCATGGCCTTGCTCGCCGCTGCCGCGCATGCCGGTAACGAGGGTGTCACCCCCACCGAAATCCGGCTCGGTTCCTCGCAGGTGCTGACGGGCCCTCTTGGCCCGCAAACCCTGCAATATGGTGAGGGCGCGCGTCTGCTGTTCGATGCCGTGAACGCCGCAGGCGGCATCCACGGCCGCCAGATCCGCTTCACCAGCTTGGACGATGGCTTCGATGTGCAGCGCGCCGTGAACAACACCCGCCAGCTGATCGAAGAGCAGAAGGTGTTCATGCTGTTCAACAGCTCGGGCACGGCCCACACCGCGGCGGTGCTGCCGATGCTGCAAGCGTCCCAGACCATCCTGTTCGGCCCCGTGACCGGCGCTTCGTCCATGCGCGAGCGCGTCCATCCGTACCTGTTCCACGTGCGCGCCAGCTACGCCAACGAAGCCGAAAAGATGGTCTCGCAGATCAAACAGATCGGCGTGAACCGCCTCGCCGTCTTCTACCAGGACGACGCGTTCGGCCAGGCCCTGCTGGCCGAGGTGCGCAAGGCCTCGGCCTCGCAGAACCTGCCGCTGGTGGCCGAGGTGAAGGTGAATCCGGCCGCGCCGGACTTTGCCGCCGCCGCTGCCGCCACGGCCCAGGCCAACCCCCAGGCCGTGATTCTGGGCACCGCCGGCCAGACCTTCCCCAACTACGTCAAGGCGGTGCTCGCCACCCCGTCCCGGCCGGTCTTCTACGGCTTTTCGGTCGCCAGCCTTGACGTGATCAAGCGCGAGCTCGGGGACAAGGCGCGCGGCATCATCCTCGCGCAGATCATGCCCTCTCTGCGCAACACCACCGTGCCGGTGGTGTCCGAGTACCTGAGCCTGCTCCGGACCAAGTCGCCCGATGCGGCGCCCTCGGCATCGCAGTTCGAGGGCTTCGTGCATGCCCGGCTGCTGGTCGAAGGGTTGCGGCGCACCGGCCGCGACCTGAGCACCGCCTCCTTCACGCGCACGCTGGAGAACGCGGGCGAGATCGCGTTCGGGCGTTTCAAGGCGCGCTACTCGCCCCAGTCACACAACGGCTCCGACTACGTGGAACTGGCCATCATCGACGGTCAGGGCCAGTTGCGCTACTGACGCCCTGCCGGTGTGCGCCGGCTGCGTCAGGTGCCTTTGGAGATGGTGATGTTGGGGAATTTGCTGGAATAATCCTTGGCCTTGGTGGCGATCTTGATCGCCACCTGACGTGCCACGGTGCGGTAGATACCGGCAATCTCGCCCTCGGGCTCGGCGACCACGGTGGGCTCGCCGCTGTCGGCCTGCACACGGATGCCCATGTTCAGCGGCAACGCACCCAGGTAGTCCATGGCCAGTTCGGCCGCCATCTTCTTGCCGCCGTCAGCGCCGAAGATGTGTTCGGTGTGGCCGCAGTTGGGGCAGCAGTACACCGCCATGTTCTCCACGATGCCCAGAATGGGCACGCCCACCTTTTCGAACATCTTGATGCCTTTGCGCGCATCGAGCAGGGCGATGTCCTGCGGCGTGGTCACGATCACCGCGCCGGTCACCGGCACGCGCTGGGCCAGCGTGAGCTGGATGTCGCCGGTGCCGGGCGGCATGTCGACGATGAGGTAGTCCAGCTCGCGCCAGTTGGTCTGGCGCAGCAACTGGTCGAGCGCCTGGGTGGCCATGGGACCACGCCAGATCATGGCCTGGTCGGGGTCGACCAGGAAGCCGATCGACATCACCTGCACGCCGTGGTTTTCCAGCGGCTCCATGCTTTTGTCGTCCACGCTCTGCGGCCGGCCGGAGATGCCCATCATCTGCGGCAGGCTGGGGCCGTAGATGTCTGCATCCAGAATGCCCACGCGCGCGCCTTCCGAAGCCAGTGCCAGCGCCAGGTTCACGGCGGTGGTGCTCTTGCCCACCCCGCCCTTGCCCGAGGCCACGGCAATGATGTTCTTGATGCCGGGCAGCAGCGGCACGCCGCGCTGCACCGCATGGGCCACCACATGCACCTGCAGCTGCACGGAGACATTGGCCACCCCCGGCACCGTGCGCGCGGCCTCCACCAGCGCCCGGCGCAGCGCCGGCATCTGGCTCTTGGCCGGGTAACCCAGCTCCACGTCGAACGACACGTCACCCCCGTCGACCTGCAGGTTTTTCAGCGCCCGCGTGGACACAAAATCCTTGCCGGTGTTCGGATCGATCACGCCCTGCAGGGCGCCCAGCAGGGCCTGGTTGTCGACAGCCATGGGGGAAAACTCCTTGTAGTGGTTGAGGCCAGCCAGGGGCGGGCGGCCCGCAGTCTAACGCCGATGCCAAGCCCCGCCTAAAATCAAGGGTTCCCCCGAAAAACGCCTCAACCGCGCCATCTGCCATGAGCCAGCGACGCCTGTTCGTCACCACCGCCCTGCCCTACGCCAACGGCCATTTCCACATCGGCCACATCATGGAATACATCCAGGCCGACACCTGGGTGCGCTTCCAGCGCATGATGGGCCACCGGGTGGACTTTGTGGGCGCCGACGATGCGCACGGCGCGCCGATCATGATCGCCGCCGAAAAAGCCGGCAAGACGCCCGAGCAGTTCGTCGCCGACATCGCCGCCGGGCGCAAGCCTTACCTCGACGGCTTTCACATCAGCCACGACAACTGGCACTCCACGCACAGCCCCGAAAACACCGAACTGGCGCAGGCCATCTACCGCGACCTGCGCGCTGCCGGCCTGATCGAAACCCGCACCATCGAGCAGTTCTTCGATCCCGAAAAGGGCATGTTCCTGCCCGACCGCTACATCAAGGGCGAATGCCCCAAGTGCCACGCCAAGGACCAGTACGGCGACAACTGCGAGGTCTGCGGCACGGTCTACGCGCCCACCGACCTGATCGAGCCCTACTCGGCCCTCTCGGGTGCCAAGCCGGTGCTGAAGAACTCCGAACACTTCTTCTTCAAGCTGTCCGACCCGCGCTGCGTGGAATTTCTGCAGGGCTGGACGCAGGACGGCGTGCATGTGCAGCCCGAAGTGGCCAACAAGGTCAAGGAGTGGTTCACCGTCCGCACCAACCCCGATGGCAGCACCAGCGAGGGCCTGGGCGACTGGGACATCAGCCGCGACGCGCCCTACTTCGGCATCGAGATCCCCGACGCACCGGGCAAGTATTTCTACGTCTGGCTGGACGCCCCCATCGGTTACCTCGCCTCGCTCAAGAACCTGCTGGAAAAACGGGGCGAGAGCTACGAGGCCTACATGGCCGACCCGGCGCTGGAGCAGTTCCACTTCATCGGTAAGGACATCGTCACGTTCCACACGCTGTTCTGGCCCGCCATGCTCAAGTTCAGCGGCCGCAAGACACCCGACAAAATCTGCGTGCACGGCTTCCTGACCGTCAACAACGGCGAGAAGATGAGCAAGAGCCGTGGCACCGGCCTTGATCCGCTCAAGTACCTGCGCCTGGGCATGAACGCCGAATGGCTGCGCTACTACATCGCGGCCAAGCTCAACGGCAAGAACGAAGACATCGACTTCAACCCCGAAGACTTCATGGCGCGCGTGAACGCCGACCTGATCGGCAAGTTCATCAACATCGCCAGCCGCGCCGCCGGTTTCATCAGCAAGCGCTTCGCCGGCCAGCTCGGCATGCCGGGGTCCGAGGGCCAGGCGCTGCTGGCCACGCTGCAGCAACAGGCCACGCCCATCGCCGACGCCTTCGACAAGCGCGACACCGCGCGCGCCGTGCGCGAGATCATGCTGCTGGCCGACCGCGTGAACGAATACGTCAACGAATACAAACCCTGGGAACTGGCCAAGCAGGAAGGCGCCGAAGCCCGCCTGCAGGACGTGTGCACCACCTGCATCCAGGCATTCCGCCTGCTGGCGCTCTACCTCAAGCCCGTGCTGCCGGCGCTGGCGCAGCAGGTTGAGACCTTCCTCAACACAACGTCGCTGCAATGGACGGATGCGAGTCAATGGCTACCGGCCGGCCACACCATCGGCACCTACCAGCACCTGATGCAGCGCGTGACCCCCGAACAACTCGACGCGCTGTTCGAGCCGCCGGCACCGCCGGTGGTGGAAAAGCCGCTGCCGGGCGGTGAGGCCATTGCCGACACCATCACCATCGACGACTTCGCCAAGATCGACTTGCGCATCGCCCAGATCGTGCAATGCGAGGCGGTCGAAGGCTCGACCAAGCTGCTGCGCCTGACGCTGGATGTGGGCGAAGGCCGCACGCGCAACGTCTTCAGCGGCATTGCCAGCATGTACAAGCCCGAAGACCTGGTGGGCAAGCTCACCGTGATGGTGGCCAACCTCGCGCCGCGCAAGATGAAATTCGGCGTCAGCGAAGGCATGGTGCTCGCCGCCAGCCACGGCGACGAAAAGACCCACCCGGGCATCCACGTGCTCAACCCCTGGCCGGGCGCCACGCCGGGCATGCGCGTGCGCTGAAAGCCACGCCCCGATGTTTGCGCCGATCCACGGTTTCACCAGCCTGCAGCGCACGCCGCAGACGGACCTGAAGCTCGGCACCGTGCTGGCCTTCGTGGGCGGCGCGGCCAACGCCGGCGGGTTTCTGGCCGTGGGGCAATACACCTCGCACATGACGGGCATCGTCTCGTCACTGGCCGACAACCTGGTGCTCGGCCAGTTCGTGCTGGTCGGCGCGGGCCTGGCTTCGCTGCTGGCCTTTCTGCTGGGCACCATGTGCACGGTCTGGCTGGTCAACTGGGGCATGCGGCGCCGGCTGCGCAGCGCCTATGGCCTGCCGCTGATCGTGGAAGCCGCGCTGCTGCTGGTGTTCGGCCTGTTCGGCGCGGCCCTGAGCCTGTGGCACACGGTGATCCTGCCGGTCACCGTGGTGCTGCTGTGTTTCATCATGGGCTTGCAGAACGCGGTGATCACCAAGATTTCCAAAGCCCGCATCCGCACCACGCACGTCACCGGTCTGGTCACCGACCTGGGCATCGAACTCGGGCGCCTGTTCTACATGAACCGCCTGCCGGGGGCCGAGCCGGTGCGTGCCGATCGCCGGCGGCTGCGGGTGCACGCCCAGCTCATCGCCAGCTTTCTGCTCGGCGGCATCGCCGGTGCCTTCGGCTTCAAGTTTGTGGGTTACGTGAGCACCGTGCCGCTGGCCCTGGCCCTGCTGCTGCTGGTGCTGCGCCCGGCGCTCGACGACTGGCAGCGCCTGCGCGCGGCCTGAAACAGCCCCCCGCTCAGCGGTTGCGCTCCAGGTCCGGGTCGCGCACCGACATCGTGGAAACCACGCGCAGGTCCGGGTTGAACACCACGGTGAAGACCTTTGAATCGCTTTCGTTCGGCCCGTCGCGCCAGCGCCAGTCGTAATGGGTTTCGCGCTTGAGCGCGTATTCGGTGATCTTCATCGGTTTGCCCAAGAGCTTGCGCACGGTCTCCATCGGCATGCCGGGCTGGATCTGGTCGAACGTGTGGGCGTTGAGCACCTGGCGCAACGCACTCATCTTGCCGTCCGGACCGATGGTGATCTGGTAGTTCTGGTAGCCGGCGGGCTGGCGGTTGTATTCGTAGATCTGCGAGCCGTCCGGCCCGTCCCACACCGCCTCGGGCGGGCCGAAGCGCTGGCGCACGTCGGCTTCGGTCGAGACGCCTTCTTCCAGTTCGCTGATGGCCTGCGGGTCGCACGCCCCCAGCCAGAAAGACGCCCCGAGGACGGGCACCCACAACGCCCGCCGCAGGCTCCGGCGGTATCGACGCCACCTTGATGTCATGCTTGCTCCTGCCCGGCTTCTCGCCGGGTGCTCGGATCAGTGTAATCCCCTGAAGGTGCTGCCTTCCGACACCCGCCCCCTTAGTATCCGTGCCCGGTGCTGCGCACCCGGGCAAGTCCGTGTGGCGCTGCGGCCCCCTGGCAGTAGCATTTGGTGATGTCGCTGAACCTCCCTCCCCTGGCCAGTTTCCGACCCCGGCTGCTCGCCGATCTGCGTGGCTACAACCGGGAACGCCTGGGCAAGGACATGGGCGCCGGCGCCACCGTGGGCATCGTGGCCTTGCCGCTGGCCATGGCCTTCGCCATCGCCAGCGGTCTCAAGCCCGAAGCCGGCCTGTGGACGGCCATCATCGCGGGCTTCCTGATCTCGGCCCTGGGAGGCACTTCGGTGCAGATCGGCGGCCCAGCGGGCGCCTTCATCGTCATCGTCTACGGCATCGTCGAGCGCTACGGCGTGGCCAACCTGCTGATCGCCACCGCCAGCGCGGGGGTGCTGCTGTTCCTGCTGGGTCTGTTCCGTCTGGGCACCCTGGTGCGCTACGTGCCGGTGAGTGTGGTCATCGGCTTCACCAACGGCATCGCGGTGCTGATCGCGCTGTCGCAGGTACGCGACTGGCTGGGCCTGGACATTGCCAAGATGCCCGGCGACTTCTTCAGCCAGATCGGTGCGCTCGCGCACCATCTGGACAGCTTCAACCCCTACGCCTTCGGTCTGGGCACGCTGTGCATCCTGGGCCTGTTCATCTGGCCCCGCCTGTGGGCGGTGGACTCCCAGTTCCGCCGTCAGCTGGCGCAATACGACACCGTCAGCGCACTCAAGGCCACCTCGCGCCTGCCCGCGCCGGTGGTGGCGCTGATCACGCTGTCGCTGGCTTCGTGGGCCCTGTCGATGCCGGTAGAAACCATCGGCACCCGCTTCGGCGGTATTCCCCAAGGCGTTCCGGCCTTCGAACTGCCCGACTTTTCGTGGGAAACCGCGCGCCTGCTGGTCACGCCCACGCTCACCATCGCGCTGCTGGGTGCCATCGAATCGCTGCTGTGTGCCCGTGTGGCCGACCAGCTCAGCGACACACCCAAGCACGACCCCAACCAGGAGCTGATGGCGCAAGGCGTGGCCAACGTGGTGGTGCCGTTCTTTGGCGGCATGCCGGCCACCGGCACCATCGCCCGCACCGTGACCAACATCCGCTCGGGCGCCACATCGGCAGTGGCCGGCATCGTGCATGCGGCCACGCTGGCGGCCGTGGTGCTGATCGCCGCGCCGCTGGCGCAGCACATTCCGCTCGCCGTGCTGGCCGGGGTTCTGCTGTTCGTGGCCTGGAACATGGGCGAATGGCGCGAATTCGGGCGCCTGAAACACTTCACCAACCACTACCGGCTGATGATGGTGTCCACCTTCCTGGTGACCATCATTTTCGACCTGACGGTGGCCGTGGAACTCGGCCTGGTGCTGGCCTGCCTGCTGTTCGTGCGGCGTCAGAGCGCGATCTTCCGGGTCGATCCCGTGGCGCGTACCGAGCACCAGCTCACCTACCGGCTCTATGGCTCGCTGTTCTTCGGCGCGGCGGCCAAGCTCGACCCCATCGTCGCCGAGGTCGAGCGGGCCGAGCCCGGCCTCCGGGTGATGCTTGACGCCACCCAGCTCATATCGCTGGACACCACGGGTCTGGATGCTCTGGAACAGGTCCACAAGGCCCTGGAAAAGCGCGGAGGCCGGCTGGGCATGGTGGGCCTGAACGAACAACCCCGCTCCCTGATCGAACGCTCGGGCTTTGCCCAGCGGCTGGACACCTGCCAGTGAGCCCCCACAGGCCCCGCTGAAGCCGTGGTCCAGGACCGGTAAAATTGGCGTTTTCCCCAACCAGTCCGATTCCGGAATCGTCATGTCCCTCTTCGGTCGCCCGCACTACACCTCCGACGCCACCCAGTTCATCGAGCAGCTCAAGGCCAGCCGCCCGCAGCTCGACGCCGAACAGCGGCAGGGCCGCGCCCTGCTGTGGGACCAGCAGATCGACCGCGAATTCCAGCGCCAGGCCGATGCCGCCAGCGTGCCGCAGAAGCCCTACGTCTACCAGACCGAGCCCGACCAGCGCTGATCCCGCCCGCGCCGTCGCCGCTCCGGCATGAGCCAGGAACCCGTGGTCCTCGACGAAGCCCCCGAAGGGCTGGATGCGGTGTTGCCCGGCGTGGTCGACCACGTGGCCGTGGCGCGGCTGTATGGCGAACCGCTGTTCGACCTGCCGCGCGACCTCTACATCCCGCCCGACGCGCTGCGCGTGTTCCTGGAGGCCTTCGAGGGCCCGCTGGACCTGCTGCTCTACCTGATCCGCAAGCAGAACTTCAACATCCTCGACATCCCGATGGCGGCCGTCACCCGCCAGTACCTGAGCTACGTCGAGGAAATCCGCTCGCACAACCTGGAACTGGCGGCCGAGTACCTGCTCATGGCCGCCATGCTCATCGAGATCAAGTCGCGCATGCTGCTGCCGCCCAAAAAGACGGCCGAGGGCGAAGAAGCCGAAGACCCGCGTGCCGAACTGGTGCGCCGCCTGCTCGAATACGAGCAGATGAAACTGGCCGCGCAGCGCCTGGCCGACCTGCCCCAATATGGCCGCGACTTCCTGCGGGCCCAGGTGTACGTGGAACAGTCGCTGCAACCGCGCTTCCCTGACGTGCACGTGCTCGACCTGCAGAGCGCCTGGCGCGACATCCTCAAGCGCGCCAAGCTCGTGCAGCACCACAAGATCAGCCGCGAAGAACTGTCGGTGCGCGAACACATGAGCATCGTGCTGCGCAAGCTGCAGGGCCGCAAGTTTGTCGAATTCGGCGACCTGTTCGACGTGAGCCAGGGCGTGCCGGTGCTGGTCGTGACCTTCATCGCCATGCTCGAACTGGCCAAGGAAACGCTGATCGAGCTCACACAGGCGGAGGCTTTTGCGCCTGTCTACGTGCGGCTGGCCTACAGTCCGGCCTGATCTTTTCTTGCAACGGGCGCCTCCGCGCCAGCCCAGGCCGAACGGCCGGCCCTTCCCTCCCATGAGCACCACCCACCACTTCGACGTCCTCATCATCGGCAGCGGACTGGCCGGCCTGACCGCCGCGCTGCGGCTGGCCCCCACGCACCGCGTGGCCGTGGTCACCAAACGCGGCATTTCCGATGGCTCCAGCAGCTGGGCGCAGGGCGGCATTGCCGCGGTGCTGTCGGCCGAAGACAGCTTCGAATCGCATGTGCAGGACACGCTCATCGCCGGCGCCGGCCTGTGCGACGAGGCGGCCACCCGCTTCACCGTGGAAAACTCGCCCGCCGCCATCGCCTGGCTGCGCGAACTGGGCGTGCCTTTCTCCACCCTGGACGGCAGCGCGGCGGGCGAGCTGCACCTGACCCGCGAAGGCGGACACAGCCACCGCCGCATCGTGCACGCCACCGATGCCACCGGCGCCGCCGTGCAGGCCACGCTGAGCGAACGGGCGCGCGCCACGCCGGGCATCACCTTCTTCGAGAACCACATGCTGGTGGACCTGATCACCCGCCGCAAGCTGGCGGGCGCCAGCACCGACGTGCCCGACCGCTGCCTGGGTGCCTACGTGCTGGACGTGGACCGCGACGTGGTGGAAACCTTCAGCGCGGGCCACACCCTGCTGGCCACGGGCGGCGCCGGCAAGGTCTACCTCTACACCACCAACCCCGACACCGCCACCGGCGACGGCATCGCCGCCGCCTGGCGCGCTGGTTGCCAGGTGGGGAACATGGAATTCATCCAGTTCCACCCCACCTGCCTGTACCACCCGCACGTCAAGAACTTCCTCATCTCCGAAGCTGTGCGCGGCGAAGGCGGTCAGCTCAAGCTGCCGCCACACCTGGGCGGCCACCGCTTCATGCCCGACCACGATCCGCGCGCCGAACTCGCCCCGCGCGACATCGTGGCCCGCGCCATCGACCACGAGATGAAGAAGCACGGCCTCGACTGCGTGCACCTGGACATCTCGCACCAGAGCCCCGAGTTCCTGCGCGAGCATTTCCCCAACATCCTGGCGCGCTGCGCCGAACTGGGCATCGACATCACGCGCGAACCCATTCCGGTAGTGCCCGCGGCGCACTACACCTGCGGCGGCGTGGTCACCGATCTGGCCGCGCGCACCAGCGTGGACGGGCTCTATGCCGTGGGCGAGGCGAGTTGCACCGGTCTGCACGGCGCCAACCGCCTGGCCAGCAATTCGCTGGTGGAATGCATGGTGTTCGCCCAGGCCGCCGTGAACGAAATCCTCGCTGCCCGGTCGCCCGAAGCAGCCAGCCTGCCGCTGTGGGACGAAAGCCGCGTGACCGATGCCGACGAACAGGTGGTGATTTCGCACAACTGGGACGAGCTGCGCCGCTTTATGTGGGACTACGTGGGCATCGTGCGCACCAACAAGCGCCTGGAACGCGCCGCGCACCGCATCGCGCTGCTGCAGCGCGAAATCCAGGAGTTCTACGCGCAATTCCACGTCACCCGCGACTTGCTGGAGCTGCGCAACCTGGTGCAGGTGGCCGAGCTGATCGTGCGCTCGGCCCAGCAGCGGCACGAGAGCCGGGGCCTGCACTGCAGCCGCGACTACCCGGAAAAGCTGCCCGAAGCGCGCCCCACCGTGCTCACGCCTGCGCGTTGAGACCGGGGCCTCCCTGTCTCGCGACTGCAACATCGTGCGCGAGCGGCTAAAGTAGGGGGATGAGCAGCTTCGTGGAACCGGTTTCCAGCCCTTCGGCCTCAGGCGACCCTGCGGCCGCTTCGGCCAGCGCGGCCGCAGCCAGTTTTGCGGCCCTGCTCGGCAAACTCGACTACCTGCCCGCCAGCGACATCGAACTGATCCGTCAGGCCTACCGCCTGGCCGATCAGGCCCATCTGGGCCAGATGCGCAAAAACGGCGACCCCTACATCACCCACCCGATCGCGGTCGCGGCGCAATGCGCCGAATGGAAGCTCGATGCCCAGGCGCTGATGGCGGCGCTGATGCACGACGTGATCGAGGACTGCGGCGTCACCAAGGTCCAACTGGCCGAACGCTTCGGTGCGGCCGTGGCCGACCTGGTGGACGGCCTCACCAAGCTGGAAAAGCTGGAGTTCGACTCCCGCGAGCAGAACCAGGCCGAGAGCTTCCGCAAGATGCTGCTGGCCATGGCCAAGGACGTGCGGGTCATCCTCATCAAGCTGGCCGACCGCACGCACAACATGCGCACCATGGGCGACATGCCCCGCAGCAAATGGAAGCGCATCAGCAGCGAAACGCTGGAGATCTACGCGCCCATCGCGCACCGCCTGGGCCTGAACTTCACCTACCGCGAGTTGCAGGACCTGTCGTTCCGCTTCCTGCACCCCTGGCGCTACGACATCCTCGCCAAGGCGCTGGCCAAGTCACGCACCCGCCGCAAGGACCTGATCGCCAGGGTCCAGGGCGAAGTCGACAGCGCGTTCCGCCAGCATGGCCTGACCGTGCGCATCATGGGCCGCGAAAAAACGCTGTATTCGGTCTACCGCAAGATGGACAGCAAGCACCTGTCGTTCTCGCAGGTGACCGACATCTACGGCTTCCGCATCGTCGTGCCCGAACTCACCGACTGCTACACCGGCCTAGGCGTGCTGCACCAGCTCTACAAACCCGTGCCGGGCAAGTTCCGCGACTACGTGGCCATTCCCAAGGTCAACGGCTACCAGTCGCTGCACACCACGCTGATCGGGCCGGTGGGCACCAACATCGAATTCCAGCTGCGCACGCACGCCATGGACGTGGTGGCCGAATCGGGCGTGGCCGCCCACTGGCTCTACAAGGCCAACGAGCCGGGCAGCGACACCTCGCAGCGCCTGGGCACGCAGTGGCTGCAGTCGCTGCTCGACATCCAGCAGGAAACCCGCGACGCCGGGGAATTCTGGGACCACATCAAGATCGACCTCTTTCCCGATGCGGTCTACGTGTTCACGCCCAAGAGCAAGATCCTGTCGCTGCCGCGCGGCGCCACCGTGGTCGACTTCGCCTATGCCATCCACAGCGGGGTCGGCAACACCGCCGTGGGCGCCATGGTCAACGGCGAGCAGCGCCCCCTGCGCACCGAACTCAACAACGGCGACGTGGTGGAGGTGATCACCAACGCCAGCGCCGAGCCCAGCCCGTCCTGGCTGTCGTTCGCCCGCACGGGGCGTGCGCGTTCGAAGATCCGCCACCACCTCAAGACCGGCGCGCAGGAAAAGGCGGTGGAACTGGGCGAACGCATGCTCGGCCAGGCCTTGCGCAGCGAGGGCATTGCCCGCCTGCCGCAGGAAGATGGCGAATACAAGGCCGTGTGGGACAAGCTGCTGCGCTTCACCGGCAACAAGTCGCGCGCGGAACTGCTGTCCGACGTCGGCATGGGCAAACGCATCGCCAACATGGTGGGCAAAAAACTGGCCGTGCTGCTGACCGAAACCGGCCTCAAGCCCGACGCGCTGCTCATCAGCACCGAACGCTATGCCGGCGGCCCCGGCGAGGGCAGCACGCAGGGCATCGTCAGCCTGGACGGCAGCGAAGGCGCTTCGGTGCAATACGCGCCTTGCTGCCGGCCGATTCCGGGTGACCGCATCGTCGGCTATCTGGGGCGCGGCGAAGGCCTGGTGGTGCACGTGGAGGACTGCCCCCACGGCAAGCGGCTGCTGGCGCGCGACAGCGAGCGCTTCCTGCCCGTGGAATGGGCCGACGAGCCGGTGCGCCCCTTTGACAGCGCGGTCATCGTGACCGTGAACAACGGCAAGGGCGTGCTCGCCCGCGTGGCCGCGGCCATTGCGCACGCGGAGGCCGACATCAACCACGTGGACATGGGCGAAGACCCGGCCCAGACCACCACCGACATCCGTTTCACGCTCAGCGTGCGCGATCGCCAGCATCTGGCGGACGTGCTGCGCAGCCTGCGCCGCACGCCATCGGTCATCCGGGCTCAGCGCTTCAAGCCGGTCAAGGATTGATTCGCGATCCCTGATGGGATCGCGTGGCGCAGCGCGCGCCGGCTCAAGGCGCCGGGTACGCCACCGCGAGCACTTCGAGCGCCTGCACGCCGCCGGGCAGCGCCAGCTTCACCGTGTCGCCAACACGCGTTTTGAGCAAGGCCCGCGCCACAGGCGATATCCAGCTGATCTGGCCGCGTGCGCTGTCGGCTTCGTCCACGCCGAGGATGGTGACGGTGGTTTCGTCGCCACCGGCATCGGCGTAGGTGACGGTGGCACCGAAAAACACCTGCTCCCCGCCATGGTGGAGCGACGGGTCCACCACCTCGGCGATTTCCAGCCGTTTGGTCAGGAAACGGATACGGCGGTCGATCTCGCGCAGCCGCTTTTTGCCGTAGAGATAGTCGCCATTCTCCGAACGGTCGCCATTGCTGGCCGCCCAGTGCACGATCTCGACGATCCGAGGGCGCTCTTCGTCCATGAGCTGGAACAGTTCGGCCCGCAGCCGGTCGTAGCCGGCGCGGGTGATGTAGTTCTTGCCTCCCGGCAGCGGCGCAACCGCCGGGAGATCCTCGTCGTCATCGCCGTCCGTCTCTTTGGTGAATGCCTTGCTCACGGTGCTTCGTTGCGCAGCAGAACGGCTCGGATGCTCACTTGGCGTGAGCAGCGACGGTCTTTTCCGCCAGGTTCACCAGATCGACGCCGATCTGGCCCTTCCACTTGTCGACCACCGGTCGCGTGGCCTTGACGAATTCGGCGCGTTCAGCAGCGCTCAGTTCGGTCACGGTCACGCCGTGCGAGGCGATTTCCTTGAGCAGGGGTTTGTCGGCCTCGACCACGCCCTTGCGCGCAATCGCGATCTGCTCCTTGCCGGCCTCGATCGCCGCCTGCTTGACGATTTCGCGGTCGGCCGGCGTCCAGCTGTTCCACACGTCCTTGTTGACGACAAAGACCAGCGGGTCGTTCATGTAGCCCCACAGCGTGATGTGCTTTTGCGCCACGTTGTAGAGCTTGGCCGCCATGTAGACCGACAGCGGGTTTTCCTGCCCATCGACGGCGCCGCTGGCCATGGCCGGCTGCGCATCGGCCCAGCTCATCTGGGTCGGGTTGGCACCGAGGGCGGTGAAGGTGTCGATGAACAGCGGGGAGCCGACCACGCGGATCTTCATGCCCTTGAGATCGGCCGGGCTCTTGATGGCCTTCTTGGAATTGGAAATCTCGCGGTAGCCGTTTTCGCCCCAGGCCAGCGGCACCACGCCGGCCTTCTCCAGCGTCGTGAACAGGCGCTTGCCGACTTCGCCCTGCGTCAGCGCGTCGACCGAGGCGTAGTTGGGCATCAGGAAGGGCAGCGAGAACAGGTTGAGCTGCTTGACCTGCGGCGACCAGTTGATGGTCGAGCCGATGGCCATGTCGATCACGCCCTGGCGCAGCGCGCTGAACTCGCGCGTCTGGTCACCCTGGATGAGCGAAACGCCCGGGTACAGCTTGATGTTGATGCGGCCCTGCGTCTTTTCGCGCACTTTGTTGGCCCAGATCTCGCCGCCCTTGCCCCAGGGGAAGGCCGGCCCCAGCACGAGCGACATGCGGTATTCGGAGCGGTAGGCGTTCTGGGCCATGGCCGGTGCGCTCAGGGTGGCAGCGGCAGCCAGGGAAAGGGTCAGCAGGGTGCGCTTCTTCATGAAAGGTCTCCTCGGGAACGGATGAAAACGCCTCAGGAACCGCCGGGCATCAATAGCCCAGGTATTGAGGCAGCCAAGTGGCCAGGGGCGGCCAGATCATAACCAGCAGCATGCACAGCCCCATGGCCACCAGCAGCCAGCCCACCCAGCGGGAGGTGGCCTCCATGGGCACGCCGGCAATGCGGCTGGACACCATCAGGTTCACCGCCATCGGCGGGGTGAACTGACCGATGGCCACGTTGAGCGTGAGCAGCACACCGAACCACACCGGATCCCACTGGTAGTGGTTCATCAGCGGCATCAGCAACGGCACGAAGATCAGGAAGATGGAAATGCCATCGAGCACCATGCCCGCCAGCACGAGCAGCAGCACGATGAGCAGCAGCACCGCCCATTCGCTCAACCCCGAATGGACGATCGCGGTCGTGACCGGATCGATCACCCCCAGCGTGGACAACGAAAACGCGAAGATGCCGGCCAGCGAGACGACCAGCAGGATCACCGCCGACAGCTCCCCCGATTCCCGCAGGATGTCGAACAGATCGCGCACGCGGATCGTTCGGTGCACGACCATGCCGACGAACAGGCCGTAGAACACCGCAACCACCGCCGCTTCGGTGGGCGTGAACCAGCCTGCCCGCATGCCCCCCAGAATCAGCACCGGCGCCACCAGGCCCCAGGCTGCCTCGCGCAGGCTCTTCCAGAACGGTGGCCGAGGCAGATGGGCTTCCTCGGCACCCATGCGATGCCGGCGCGCCAGCCAGACCGCGGGCACGATGAGCGCCAGCCCCGCCAGCACGCCCGGGATCATGCCGGCCGCGAACAGCGCCGGCACCGATGCGCCGGGTACCAGCACCGAATACACGATGAACGCCACCGAAGGCGGGATCAGGATGTCGGTGGCCGCCGCCGCGCCGACCACAGCCGCCGAATACGGCGCCGGGTAACCAGCGCGTGCCATCGCCGCGATCATCACGCCGCCCACGGCAGCGGCCGTGGCGGGGCCGGAGCCCGAAATGCCGCCCAGGAACATGGCGACCGCAATGGCCACCAGCGGCAGCATGCCCGGCCCCCGCCCCACGATGGACACGGCCAGGTTCACCAGACGCAGCGCCACACCCGACCGGTCGAAGATGGACCCCACGAGCACGAACATGGGAATGGCCAGCAGCGGGTATTTGCCCAGCCCGGCATAGAAGTTCTGCGGCACCGCCATCAGCCCGAACCAGGGAATTTCGGCATTGGCGATACCGATCGCCACGGTACCCGCGAGTCCGAGCGCCGCACCGATCGGCACGCCGATCAGCATGGCGCCGATGAAAAGCACAAACAGCAGGGTGGCGGTCATGCAGCATCCTCCTGGCGCAGCTTGCGCATGAACACCTGCATGGCCCGACCCGCGATCAGGGCGCTGAATACCGGCAGCCAGATGGAATACCACCACTGGGGCACCCCGATACCGGGCGAGGTTTCCTCGTACTGGTAATGGTCCCAGACCACCGGCACACTCAGCACCACGATGGCGATGAACAGCAGCGCCACCATGAGCGCCCCCAGTTGCGCCAGGCGGCGCTGCCGCTGCGCGCTGCCACCGTTGGCGAAGAACTCGATGCGGATGTGCGTCTCCCGCAGCACCGCCGCCGAGCCCCCGACCAGCGCCAGCACGATCATGAGAAAGACGGAGATCTCTTCCGTCCAGGCGAAAGACGCGCTGGTGAAGTAACGCACCAACACGTTCGCAAAGGTGATCAGCGCAAGCGCCACCATGGTGCCGACGACCAGCCAGTCTTCCAGCAGCCTTTTGCGGGGAGCGGCGGCATCGGTGTTGCCGGGTTCGGTCGAGACGGCGGCATTCAGCGCGTCCGACGCAGGTGTCTTCTCATGCAGGGCCATGGTGCGCAGGAGGTAGTCCAGCCAAAAAACGAAGACGCCATCGCTGCCCCCCAGCAGAGAGCCGCGGGACACCATCGCACTTCGCGTGAGACACGGCCCGGGTAGAGAAGCCGTCGCGCAGGGCATCGCGCACATGCCGCGAGAAGTGGTGCGGCACAAAGCAAAACGGGTCAGTCCTTTTGAGACTAACCCGTTGATGCCGAATATAAATTCTGGTGCGGCTGGCAGGATTCGAACCCACGACCCCTTGGTTCGTAGCCAAGTACTCTATCCAACTGAGCTACAGCCGCTGAAGCCTTGCATTGTAGCACGACTTTTTGGCGCCTTTTTCCGAAATGCCTCGGTTTTAAAAAAAACCGGTCTGGTAGGGCGTGTTGGACTTGAACCAACGACCAAGGGATTATGAGTCCCCTGCTCTGACCAACTGAGCTAACGCCCCCTCCGAAGGCCGCGATTGTAAGAGGGCTGCGGCAGCGCCTTGCAGCACTGCCAGACCAAATGCTTCAGCGCCCCTGGCTCAGTGCGTTGCCGACCAGCTTGGCGGTGACGTCGACGATCTGGATCATGCGGTCGTAGGGCATGCGCTGCGGGCCGATCACGCCCAGCGTGCCCAGCACCTGGCCGTCCACTTCGTAGGGGGCCGTGACCACCGACAGGTCTTCGTACGGCACGACCTGGCTTTCACCGCCGATGTAGATGCGCACGCCATCGGCCTGGGCCGACACGTCCAGCAATCGCGCCAGTTGCGTCTTTTGCTCGAACAGGTCGAACATGCGCCGCAGGTTGCCCATGTCGCTGGAGAACTCGGACACCGACAGCAGATTGCGCTCGCCCGCCACCACCACCTCTTCGCGCTGGGCGCCGGCTTCGGTGCCCAGATCGACGGCGGCCTTCATCAGCGTGGCAATTTCGCCGCGCAGCGCATCCAGCTCGGACTTCAGCCGCTCGCGCACCGCGTCCATGCCCAGACCCGAATAGTGCGCATTGAAATAGTTCGCCGCTTCCTGCAACTGCGACTGGGTGAACTGGGTCGGGGTGTGGATGATCCGGTTCTGCACATCGCCGTCGGGGGCAACCAGGATCACCAGCACGCGCCGCTCGGACAGGTTCAGGAATTCGATGTGCCGGAACACAGTGGCCCGGCGCGGGGTCATCACCACGCCGACAAAGTGCGACAGGCTCGACAGCATCTGCGCCGCGTGGCTGATCACCCGCTGGGGCTGCCCTTGTTCGATGCTGCTGGTGCCCAGTTCGGCCACCCGCGGCAACTCGTCGCGATTGACCGTGAGCATGGCATCCACGAACAGCCGGTAGCCACGCGCGGTCGGCACCCGGCCCGCCGAGGTGTGCGGACTGGCGATGAGACCCAGCTCTTCCAGGTCGCTCATCACGTTGCGGATGGTTGCGGGCGACAGGTCCAGCCCGGTGGCCTTCGAGAGCGTTCTCGAACCCACGGGCTGCCCGTCGGCGATATAGCGCTCGACAAGGGCCTTGAGCAGCAACTTGGCGCGGTCATCCAGCATGGTCGCCATTCTAAGGAGCGGGCACCCCGTTGCGGCATCCGGTGCGACAAGGGTTTCCGGCCAGCGCCACCGCGGGTGCGGCATGTTGTAATTTGTCCATGACCGATCCCGCGAAACCCGTCCCCGCCGCGCCACGCTTTGCACACGTGGCCATCGTGGGCAAATACCAGGCCCCCGGCTCGCGCCATGTGGTGGACGAGGTGGCCCATTTCCTGCACGACGAGGGGTGCGACGTCTCGCTCGAACTCGAAACCGCCCAGAACACCGGCCTGACCCAGTACACCGCACTGGACGTGGCCAGCATCGGCCAACACTGCGATCTGGCCCTGGTGGTCGGCGGCGACGGCACCATGCTGGGCATCGGACGGCGCCTGGCCCGCTTCGGTGTGCCGCTGGTGGGCATCAACCAGGGGCGCCTGGGCTTCATCACCGACATCCCGCTCAACGGCTACCGCGAGCGCCTGCAACCCATCCTGCACGGCCATTACGAGGAAGACCACCGCGCCCTGATGGCGGCCAGCGTCTGGCGCGATGGCCGCTGCGTGTTCGAGGCCACGGCGCTCAACGACGTGGTCGTCAACCGCGGTGGGGTGGCGAGCATGATCGAGCTGCGCGTGGAGGTCGACGGCCACTTTGTGGCCAACCAGCGTGCCGACGGCCTCATCATCGCATCGCCCACCGGCTCCACCGCCTACGCGCTGTCGGCGGGCGGCCCGCTCCTGCACCCGACCATCGGTGGCTGGGTGATGGTGCCGATCGCCCCACACACGCTGTCCAACCGGCCCGTGGTGCTGCCCTCGGACAGCGAGATCGCGGTGGAAATCGTCTCGGGCAAGGACGCCAGCGCCAACTTCGACATGCAGACACTCACCAGCCTGCTGCACGGCGACCGCATCGTGGTGCGCCGCTCGCCACATGCGCTGCGCCTGCTGCACCCGGTCGGCTGGAGCTATTTCGACACGCTGCGCATGAAACTCCACTGGAACGAAGGCGCCTGAATTCCGGGCCACAATGGCGGCAAGGGCGGCCCACCGCCCAACCGCCGTTCACCTCTGTTCGACGCCCTGCCATGAGCCTGCGCCGCATCGCCCTGCGCGACTTCGTCATCGTCCCCGCCCTCGACCTGGATCTGCACACCGGCTTCGGCGTGCTCACCGGCGAAACCGGCGCCGGCAAGTCCATCCTCATTGATGCCCTCCAGTTGGCCCTGGGCGCCCGCGCCGACGCCGGCCTGGTCCGCGAAGGCGCGGCCCGCTGCGAAGTGGCGGCCGAATTCGACCGCCCGGCCTCGGTGGTGCCCTGGCTCGATGAGCAGGGTTTTTCGGCAGACGACACCCTGCTGCTGCGTCGGACGATCGACAGCGACGGCCGCAGCCGTGCGTGGATCAACGGCAGCGCTGCCACCGTCACCCAGCTCAAGGCCCTGGCCGACGAGTTGGTCGATATCCATGGCCAGCACGCCTGGCAGAGCCTGACCCGGCCCGACGCGGTACGTCGGCTGCTCGATGCCTATGGCGGCATCGACAGCAGCGCGGCCGGCCAGGCTTGGACCCAGTGGCGCGAGCGCCTGCGTCTGCTCGATGACGCGCAGGCGCGCGAAGCCCAGTTGCAACAGGAAAGCGAACGCCTGGCCTGGCAGATCGCGGAACTCGACAAGCTCGCGCCCCAGCCCGGCGAATGGGACGAACTCAATGCCCGCCACAGCCGGCTCACCCACGCGCAGGCCCTGCAGGACGCGGCCAGCCAGGCGGTCGACTGGCTGGGCGAAGCCCCCGGGCACGCGGCGGGCCTGCTGCACAAAGCCCTGGCCGCGCTGTCGGCCCAGACGCGCATCGAACCCGCCTTCCAGGGACCGGTCGACGCCCTGGAATCGGCGCTGGCACAGGTGGAAGACACCGTGTACACACTGCGTCACTATGCCGGCGACGGCGATCTCGATCCCGCCGGACTGGCCAAGCTGGACCAGCGCCTCTCGCTCTGGGTGTCGCTGGCACGGCGGTTCCGCCGGCCACCCGAAGAACTGCCGGCGCTGCACGCGCAATGGCGCGAGGAGTTGGCGCGGCTGGGCCAAGCCCTCGACCTCGACGCGCTGCGCAGTGCCGAACGCAAGGCCTGGCAGGCCTTCGACAAAAAGATGGGCGCGCTCTCTCGCGACCGCCAGGCCGCTGCCCCGCGCCTGTCTGCGGCCGTCACGCAGGCCATGCAGTCGCTCGGCATGGCCGGTGGCCGCTTCGAAGTCGCCCTGCAGAAGCTGCCGGAACCCCAGTCCCATGGCGGGGAACAGGTGGACTTCCTGGTGGCCGGCCATGCCGGCGTCACCGCCCGGCCGGTCGGCAAGGTGGCCTCCGGCGGTGAGCTTTCGCGCATCGCGCTGGCCATCTCGGTGGTCACCAGCCAGTTGGGGCAGGCCCCCACCCTCATCTTTGACGAAGTGGATTCCGGCATCGGCGGCGCCGTGGCCCACACCGTGGGGCAGATGCTGCGCCAGCTCGGCCAGGACCGGCAGGTGCTGGCCGTGACCCACCTGGCGCAGGTGGCGGCCTGTGCCGACCACCACCTGCTGGTCAGCAAGACCACCGCGGCACAGCAGACCGCCAGCACCGTGGCGCCGATCGTGGGCGAAGCGCGCGTGCACGAACTGGCCCGCATGCTCGGCGGCCATGCGCAGTCGGCGGCCTCGCTGGCCCATGCGCGCGAACTGCTCGGAGCCTGAACCATGTCCACCCCAACGCCCTCCCCCATCGAACTGGTACTCATCACCGGCATGTCCGGCTCGGGCAAATCCGTCGCGCTCACGGCCCTGGAAGACCTGGGCTACTACTGCGTGGACAACCTGCCGCCGGAACTGCTCGACGCGTTCATCGACCTGGAACAAAGCCACCGCGCCCGCCGCGTGGCCATCGCCATGGACGTGCGCAGCGCCGCCGCCCTGCCCGAGCTGCCGCGGCGCCTGGCTCAGCTCAGCCAGCGGCGCGGGCGGCCTGTGCATCTGCGCACGGTGTTCCTGGATGCCACCACCGACACCCTGGTGCGGCGCTTTTCCGAAACACGCCGCCTGCATCCGCTGTCGCAGCCGCGCAGCGACGACCAGCGGCGCGCACTGATCGAGGCCATCGAACACGAACGCGAGTTGCTGGCCCAGTTGCGCGAGCAGGCCCTGGTCCTTGACACCAGCCTGATCCGCGCGGCGCAGCTGCGCAGCCACATCAAGGACCTGCTCGACGTCGGCGCCTCCCCCCTGACCCTGATGTTCGAGTCGTTCGCGTTCAAGCGCGGTATCCCCATGGATGCCGACTTCGTGTTCGACGTGCGCATGCTGCCCAACCCGCACTACGACCCGCAATTGCGCCCGCTGACCGGCCGCGATGCGCCTGTGGCCCAGTACCTCACCTCACAACCCGACGTGCAGCAGATGGAGGCCCACATCCAGGCCTTCCTGACCACCTGGCTGCCGCATTTGCTGCGCGATCACCGGGGCTACGTCACCGTGGCCATCGGCTGCACAGGCGGTCAGCACCGCTCGGTTTACCTGGTCGAACGGCTCGCCGCGCACTTCGCGGCCGACTGGACCACGCGGCTGCGCCACCGCGAGACCGACGCCTGGCCCGTCCCTGCGGACCGCCCGGCGCCAACAGCCCCCTGATCAGCCGCCCGGCGCCAGCGAAGCCAGCAGGCTGCGCACCGGTGCGGGCACGCCGACCGACGCCAGATCGGCCCACGCCACCCACCGTCCCGAGCCGGAAGGCGCGGCGTCACCCGGCCACTCGGCCCACAGAGGATGCAGGCGAAGCTCACGGTGCGTCAGGCTGTGGGCCACCGGCTCCAGGGCCTCCCAAGAGCGCACGGCCGGCAATGCGGCCTGCACCGAGGCCTCATCAGCATGCACCTGTGTGCAGTACAGCCCGGCCCAGATGCCACGGACAGGTCGCGGTTCCAGCCAGACCTGTCGCCCCTCCATGCCCGCCGCCGGCGGGCCTTGGCGCCACAGCACCGCCAGCCACCAGCTTTCATGGCGGCGCAGGGTCTTGCGCGTCACCACCGGATACCGGGTAGGTTGCCCCTGCGCATGACCGCGGCACAGCGGCTGCACCGGGCAGATCTCGCATTGCGGGCGGGTGCGGTGGCACAGGCTGGCCCCCAGGTCCATCAGCCCCTGGGTGTAGGCCGCCATGTCGTCGCCCGCGGGCACGGGTGGCAGCATCGCCTGGGCCAACGCCCACAAACGTTTCTGGTGGGCCGAGGCAGACAGGTCGGCATCGAATGCCAGCAACCGGGTCAGCACGCGCCGGACATTCCCGTCCAGAATCGAGATGCGTTCGCCAAAACAGAAGGCCGCGATGGCGGCTGCGGTGGAGGCACCGATGCCCGGCAGCGTCGCCAGTTCGGTTGAATGGCGCGGAAACACGCCGCCGTGCCGGGCCACCACCTCCTGCGCACAGCGGTGCAGGTTGCGCGCCCGGCTGTAATAGCCCAAACCACTCCACAGCGCCATGACATCGTCGGCCGGTGCGTCGGCCAGCGCGCGCACGTCCGGAAAGCGCGCCAGAAACCGCGGGTAATAACCCAACACGGTGGTCACCTGGGTCTGCTGCAACATGATTTCGGACAACCACACGCGGTAGGGATCGCGGCTGCCCTGCCAGGGCAACCCGTGCCGGCCATGCTGGCGTTGCCAGTCGATCAGTCGCTGCGAAAACCCCGAAGGCAGGTCGTCGTCCACGACCTGCGGTGCATCCACCCCGGCCCTCATGCGGTCGCGGTGTCCCGCACGGGTTCCTGGGGCTGGGTCAGCAGGTGCTCGGTCAGTTCGGCCAGATGGGCATCGGCCACATGCAGATCGGCCTGTTGCCCCTGCAATTCGCGGATCCGGTCGTCCAGACCGCCCGCCGCCTGCTGGATGCGGGACACCGCTTCAATGCGTCGGGTGAAGTTGCGGCGGCGCTCGCGCAATTGCGCGTCGAGCTGAGCCGCTGCGGACTTGTTCCAGAGCTCGATCTCGTTGACCGCGGTTTCGTAGACCACCCGCAAGCGGCTGATCAGCGCCCGCGCCAGGCGCTCGGCAAATTCCGGCTGCGCCAGGCGCAGGGCATTGCCCAGGCTGAGGTATTGCAGGTGGCTGCGCTCGATGGCCTCGAGATCGCGCGCGTACTGCTGCAGTTGCGGTGGCGACGGCGGTTGCAGCGAAAAGCCGTACTCGGCGTTGAGGCTGCGAAAGCTCCCTTCGAGCATGGACTGGATTTCGCCCGCCACCTTGTCGGCGCGCTGAAGGTCACTGCCCAGGCGCTCGAAGGTGTGGTTGTAAGCCCGACGCACCCCGAGCTTGATGCCGGGCTGCTTGAGCGCACGCGCCAGTGCCGACACCTCGTTGCGCAGGTGGGTGTAGCCCAGCAGCGAAAACAGATCCTTGAGCAGGCGCAGGTGCACCGAGCGCACCGCCTGGATCTTGGCACCGCTGGCATCGAAGTCGGCCTGCTCCTGCTCGATGCGCAGACGCATCTGCCGGATCACCCCCACGTTCTTGCCGCGCAGGCCCTCCAGTTCCTGGATCTGTTCGACCAGATCGCGGGCACGCGTGTGAACCAGTTGACCCGTCTCCTGGCGCAGCAACTGGATGCCGCGCGACACGGAAGCGCGCAGGATGCGCCGGCGCTGCTCCAGCATGCCTTGTCCCAGCGCCGTCTCCAGGTCCATCAGCTTGCTGGCTTCGAGCAGCGAGGCGTCGCGACTGATCTTGGCCAGCAGGCCCTTCTGGGCCGAAACCGCGAGCACCTGTGACGGCTGCAAGCCCAGGGTTTCCGCCGAATCGGTGCGCTGGGCTGCGATCTGCAGGTCCACCTGTTCGGGCGAGCTTAGCGCGTCCCACATGGTGTCGATCTTGTTGAGCACCACCAGCCGCGCGTCGATCTCACCATCCTGCGGCGCCAGGTATTGCCGCCAGATCGTCAGGTCCGACTTGGTGACGCCGGTGTCGGCCGCCAGGATGAACACGATCGCATGGGCTTGCGGCAGCAAACTGACGGTGAGCTCGGGCTCCGCCCCGATGGCGTTGAGCCCGGGCGTGTCCAGAATCACCAGCCCCTGGCGCAGCAGCGGATGCGGCAGGTTGATGAGGGCATGGCGCCACTTCGGCACCTCCACCAGCCCGTCCGTCCCCATGGGCGGGTTGTCCTCGGGCAGCTCATCGTTCCAGAAACCGAGCGACTCGGCTTCGTGCTGGCTCACGCGCCGCACCTCCGCGACCTTCTGAATGGCCTTGGCCACCTGCCGGGGGTCGTTGACATCCAGTTCCACGCGCTCCCATTTGTCGGGCGCGTTGCGCCAGTCGAGCAGCGACTGCGGCTGCAGGCGGGTCTCGATCGGCAGCAGCCGCAGGCACACCGGCACCTCGGGGTCGTACCCCAGCTCGGTCGGGCACATGGTGGTGCGGCCGGCACTGGCGGGCATGATGCGCCGCCCGTAATTGGCAAAGAAGATGGCGTTGATCAGCTCGGACTTGCCGCGCGAGAACTCGGCCACGAACGCCACCATGATGCGGTCGTCGCGCACCTGCTGATGCAGTTGCTCCAGGCGCTCGCGCACCCCGGCTTCCATCAGGTCGCGGTCGGTCAGCCATTCGGACAGCAACTTCAGCCGCAGCGCAAACTGTTTGCGCCAGGCACCGTGTTCGTCTAGATCCTGATTGAAGCTCATGGCAGGCAAAAGGTTGGGCCCAATATAGCACCGGTGCGCACCGCCACAGACGGTGCGCGGCGCGGCGCCGGTCACTCAGAACGTCTGGCAGACCGGGCAGAAGAAGGTCGAGCGCTGCCCTTGCCGCAAGGCGCGCACGGGCGTGGCGCAAACCCGGCAAGGCAGCCCTTCCCGCCCGTAGACATGGGCCTCGCGTTGGAAATAGCCGCTTTGCCCATCGGCATTGGAGAAGTCCCGCAGCGTGCTGCCCCCCAGGGCCACGGCGTACGCGAGCACATCGACGATCGCGGCATGCAGCCTGCGGGCCCGCGGCAGGCTGATGCGATCCGCCCGCACCGTCGGGCGAATGCCCGCGAGGAACAGCGACTCCGACGCGTAGATGTTGCCCACGCCCACCACGATGTCGCCCGCCAGCAGCACCTGTTTGATGGGCGTTCGCCGCTGTTGCAAAGCGCGGTGAAACGCCAGTGGGTCGAACCCCGCTTCCAGCGGCTCCACCCCCAACCTGCCCAGCAACTTGACGGCCCGCGCATCCCGCTCGTCAGGCACCCAGACCACGGCACCGAAACGCCGCGGGTCGTGCAGGCGCAGCAGGCCCTTCGACGTGAGCAGGTCGAAGTGGTCGTGTACCCCGGAAGCTGGCAGGCTGTGCGCAAACTGCAGGCTGCCCGACATCCCCAGATGCAGCAGCAGACACCCTCCGTCATCCAACTGCAGCAACAGGTACTTGCCCCGCCGTCCCACGTGCACCACCCGCCGGCCGACCAAAGCATCGGGTGCACACCCCAGGGGCCAGCGCAGTGGTTTGCCCAGCCGAAGCGCCAGCACCTCGGCCCCCGCAATCCGGTCGGCAAAACTGCGTCGCGTGACTTCGACTTCGGGCAATTCGGGCATGGGCAGAAGGCCGCGTCATGGCGGGCCGGCAAGGAAAAGAAAATGGCGGGAGCCGGAACGTTTCGGGGCCCCGCCCCTCTGAAAGGCAGGGGTCCAACCCTTCCATTATCATGACCCGATGAACGCTTCCCGCCCCCGGCCACAGGCCTGCCACCCCTTGCTGAAACCGCTCCTGGCCCTGGCCTTGTCGGCGGCGCTGGTGCCTTCGCATGCCCAGCCGGCGGCACCGCCCGAGCCCCCCTCTCCGGCGGAAGAACCGGAAGCGATTGCCAACTCCGGGCTCACCGCCCCGCTGTTCTATCAGTTGCTGCTGGGCGAGATCAACGCCTTGTCGGGCGATCCGGGAGCCGGCTATTCCCTCATCCTGGACGCCGCGCGCCGGGAGCGCGATGCGAACCTCTACCGCCGTGCGGTCGAAGTGGCGCTGCAAGCCCGTTCGGGCGAGGCGGCCCTGGGTGCGGCCCGCGCCTGGTCTCAGGACATGCCCGACAGCGTGGAAGCACAGCGCTTCGTGCTGCAGATCGTGCTGGCGCTCAACCGCGTGGATGAGGCCGCCACCCCACTCCGGTTCATCATCGAGCGCACACCCGAAGCCCAGCGACTGGAGACGATTCACGCCATCCCCCAGGCTTTCGTGCGGGTGAGTGACAAACCCCGCGCCGTGGCCGTGGTGCGTGAAGCCCTGTCCGGCCTGTTGCGCGCCAGAGGCCCGCAGGCCACGGCCGCCTGGACCACGGTGGGGCGCATGGAAATTGCCGCCAACCAGTTGCCGCAGGCGCTGGTGGCCGCGCGCCAGGCCCACGGCATCGAGCCGGCCTCGCCCTTCCCGGCCCTGCTGGCGCTGGAGCTGATGGAAAAAGGACAACCCGACGCCGAGGCGCTGGTGCTTGATCACCTGCGCCAGGCTCCACCGGACGATGTCTCGGTCAGCCTGACCTATGCGCGCGTCTTGTCCGACCTCCGGCGCAACGGTGACGCGCGGACTTTGCTGCAGGACCTCACTCGCCGGATCCCGACCCTGGCGGAAGCCTGGCTGCTGCTGGGCACCCTGCACGCACAGGACGACCAGACACCACAAGCCCGCGAGGCGCTGCAGAAATACCTCGACCTGACCAGCGCCACCCAGGACGAACGCGCCCGCCGGGGGCAGACCCAGGCCTACCTGCTGCTGGCCCAGATCGCGGAAAAGCAGAAGGACTTTGCCGGAGCCACCCAATGGCTCGACCGCATCGACAACGCCGAAGACATCATGGCCGTGCAAATGCGCCGCGCCTCGCTGCTTGCGCGCCAGGGCCAGTTGCCCGAAGCCCGCGCTTTGTTGCGCACCCAGCCGGAACGCAGCCCGGACGACGCCCGGACCAAACTGGTGGCCGAAGCACAGCTGCTGCGTGAATTCAAGGCCTGGAAAGAAGCCTACGAGGCCTATGGTGAGGCGGTTGCCCGCTTCCCGGAAGGCGAGGAACTGCTGTACGACCAGGCCATGATGGCCGAGCGCATGGGGCAGCCCGACGAAATGGAGCGCCTGCTGCGGCAACTCATCGACCGGCAACCCGATCACCACCACGCCTACAACGCGCTGGGCTACTCACTGGCCGACCGCAACCAGCGGCTGCCCGAAGCCAAACAACTGATCGAAAAAGCGGTCTCGCTGGCCCCTGACGATGCCTACATCCAGGACAGCCTGGGCTGGGTCGAATTCCGCCTGGGCAACACCGCGCGTGCCCTGGGCATCCTGCAGGCGGCCTACCGCAAGCGCCCCGATGCAGAAATCGCCGCCCACCTGGGCGAGGTGCTCTGGAGCCGCGGGCAGCGCGACCAGGCCACCGCCATCTGGCGCGAAGGTCTGCTGCTGACCAGCGACAACGAGACCCTTCTCGAAACCCTTCGCCGCTTTCAGGTACGCCCATGAGAAGACAAGCCCTCGGCCCGGCCCCACAAAGGATGGCCGGGTGGCGATGGCTGCTCGCCACCGGCCTGGCCCTGCTGCTGTCTGCCTGTGCCACCCCTCCCCCCGTGACTTCCGGCCAGGGCAACGCCTGGAACGGCCGGCTGTCCCTGCAAGTGCAGAGCGACCCGCCCGAATCCGTGTCGGCCGGCTTTGACTTGCGCGGCACACCAGAAACCGGCGAGCTCTGGCTCAATTCGCCCCTGGGCAACAACCTCGCGACCCTGCGCTGGTCACCCGCAGGCGCCGAGCTCCAGCGGGGGCAGGAGCGCATCCAGCGCGCCACGCTCGACGCGCTGACGACCGAGCTGGGTGGTGCCGCGCTGCCGGTTTCTGCCCTGTTTGCCTGGCTCGCCGGCCACGACGTCCCGGTCAACGGCTGGCAGGTCGACCTCTCACGGCAAGCCGAAGGCCGGATCACCGCGCGGCGCCTGAATCCGCTGCCGACGGCCGAACTGCGCATCGTCTTCACGCCATGACCGCCCCTTCAACACCGGACAACGCCCTGAGCCAGTTGCGGGATGTCCCGGCTCCCGGCAAGCTCAATCTGTTCCTGCACGTCACCGGCCGACGCGACGACGGCTACCACCTGTTGCAGTCGGTGTTCATGCTGATCGACTGGTGCGACCGGCTCGATTTCACCCTGCGCCCGGATGGCCAGCTCAGCCGGGAGGATGTGGGCCCCTCCCTGCCACCTGACGATCTGTGCCTGCGCGCGGCCCGCGCACTGCGCGAAGCCACGGGCTGCCCCTTGGGAGCGCACATCCGAGTGACCAAGCACCTGCCCGCAGAAGCCGGCCTGGGTGGCGGTTCATCCGATGCCGCCACCTGCCTGCTGGCCCTCAACCGACTCTGGGGCCTGGGACTGAACCGCACGGCGCTGCGCCGCATCGGCGAGCGGCTGGGTGCCGATGTGCCGTTTTTTCTCGGTGGCCGCAACGCCTGGGTCGAAGGCGTGGGAGAGCACCTCACGCCGGTGTCTGTGCCGGCAGCCCGGTTCGCGGTGGTCAAGCCGCCGTCAGGCGCCTCCACGCCGACAATTTTTTCTTCGCCGGATTTGAAGCGCGACACAAAGACTGCTATAATCCAAGGCTTTGCTGCAAACGATAAGTCTGAGCATCCGGTCATTGATTTTCGGCGCATCGCCGAAGCCAGTGGCAACGATCTTCAGCCTGTGGCGCAAGTGCTTTGCCCTGAAGTGGGTGACTGCATAGACTGGCTCCAAAGTCAGGGCTTGCAGGGTCGAATGACCGGCTCGGGCACTGCGGTGTTTGCCCTTTTGCCTACGGCACAGCATCTGCTGCCCGGGCCTGGCAACTGGGTCATCCACGAATGCAGCAACATGGATGTCCATCCATTGATCGACTGGTGCAGCGATTAGAATATCGACCGCCCACCAGCCGAACGGTAAATGGGCACCCAGCGACAGTTTTCGGTGACTTGACGGTTTTTGCCATCGAGCCACCTGCGTAGGGGAGTCGCCAAGTTGGTTAAGGCACCGGATTTTGATTCCGGCATGCGAGGGTTCGAGTCCTTCCTCCCCTGCCAAACCTTTTGATCTGCCATCATCCGCAAGAAGGCCGCGAGACAACACGTTGAGCGGCCTCTTTTTTCGTTGATACAGCTGGAATTCCCATGCAAGCTGGTAACACCTCGCACGTTCAGCCGCCGGACTTCATGATCTTCACCGGCAACGCCAATCCGGTGCTTGCTTCCGAAATCGCCCAGCATCTGAACACCCAGCTCGGTTCGGCAAACGTCGGCCGGTTCTCCGACGGTGAAGTCACCGTCGAGATCACGCAGAACGTGCGTGCCCGTCACGTGTTCGTCATCCAGTCGACCTGCGCGCCGACCAACGACAACCTGATGGAACTGCTCATCATGGTCGACGCCCTCAAGCGTGCCTCGGCCGAGCGCATTTCCGCCGTCATCCCCTACTACGGCTACGCCCGCCAGGACCGCCGGCCGCGCTCCAGTCGCGTGCCGATCTCGGCCAAGGTGGTGGCCAACATGCTGCAGACCGTGGGCGTGGACCGCGTGCTGACCATGGACCTGCACGCCGACCAGATCCAGGGCTTTTTCGACATTCCGGTCGACAACATCTACGCCTCGCCGGTGTTGCTGGGCGACCTGCGCCAGAAGAACTACGAAGACCTGCTGGTGGTGTCGCCCGACGTCGGTGGTGTGGTGCGTGCGCGTGCCCTCGCCAAACAGCTCAATTGCGACATGGCTATCATCGACAAGCGCCGGCCCAAGCCGAACGTGTCGGAAGTGATGCATGTCATCGGCGACATCGAAGGCCGCAACTGCGTGATCATGGACGACATGATCGACACCGCCGGCACGCTGGTCAAAGCCGCCGAGGTGCTCAAGGAACGGGGTGCCAAGCATGTGTACGCCTATTGCACCCATGCCATTTTCTCGGGTCCTGCCATCGACCGCATCGCCAAGGGCTCGGCCCTGGACGAAGTCGTCGTGACCAACACCATTCCCCTGTCGCAAGCCGCCCAGGCCTGCGGCAAGGTTCGCCAGCTCTCCGTGGCGCCGCTGATGGCCGAAACCATCGCGCGCATCGCCTCGGGCGAGTCGGTCATGAGTTTGTTCGCCGATCAGGACAACCTGTTCTGACAGCAGCAAAAAGCCGGTTGCCCTGCCGACAAGACGCGGGCAGCCATTGTCAAACCGAGGCGTTCTGGTCGCGGAACCCCTCACAAGGAGTCAGTCATGCAATTCGTCGCTTTTGAGCGCGCCAAGCAGGGTACGGGTGCGAGCCGCCGTCTGCGCAACACCGGCCGTGCGCCCGGTATCGTCTTCGGTGGCAACACCACCCCCGCCACGATCGAACTCGATCACAACGCGCTGTGGCACGCCCTGAAGAAGGAAGCCTTCCACGCCTCCATCCTCGAGATGGAACTGGGCGGCAAGGTTGAAAAGGTGCTGCTGCGCGATGTGCAGTACCACCCCTTCAAGCCCCAGGTCCTGCACGTGGACTTCCAGCGCGTGGACGAAAAGACCCGCCTGCGCAAGAAGGTGCCGCTGCACTTCGTGGGTGCCGAGAACTCGCCGGCCGTCAAGAACGACAAGTGCCTGGTGAACCACATCGTCACCGAACTCGAAATCGAATGCCTGGCCACCAAACTGCCGGAATTCATCGAAGTCGACCTGAGCACCGCCGAAAAGGGCGCCACCATCCACACGGGTGACCTGAAGCTGCCCAAGGACGTGAAGCTCGTCACCCACGGCCGCAAGGACATCACCATCGCCACCGTCGTCGAGCCGGTGGAAGAAGTGGTGGCCGCCCCCGTCGCCGCTGCTGCCGACGACAAGAAGGGCAAGAAGGGCAAGAAGTAATTCTCGCCACCCGCTCCGCCGCCAGGCATCAAAAGGCCCGCTTCGTGCGGGCCTTTGTTTTGGATAATTCCCCTCCATGATCCGACTCATTGCCGGTCTGGGCAATCCGGGCCCCGACTACGAACACACGCGCCACAATGCCGGCTTCTGGTGGGTGGACGAGGCCGCCCGCCTGCTCGGCGCCCACCTGCAGATGGAGCGCGGGCATTTCGGCCTGGTGGCGCGCGCCAACGCCGCCGGCCAGAGCGTCTGGCTGGTCGAGCCCCAGACCTACATGAACCGCTCGGGCCAGTCGGTGGCCTCGGTCGCCCGCTTTTTCAAAATCGCTCCGGAAGAGGTCCTGGTCGTCCACGACGAACTCGATGTCGCGCCCGGCGAGGTCAAGCTCAAGAAGGGGGGCGGCCACGCCGGCCACAACGGGCTGCGGGACATCCACGCCCAGCTGGGCAGCCCCGACTACTGGCGGCTGCGCATCGGCATCGGCCACCCCGGCAACAAGAACGAAGTGGCCAACTGGGTGCTCAAGAAGCCTTCGCCCGATGACCGCATCGCCATCGCCCAGGCCATGGACCGCAGCCTCAAGGCGTTGCCGCACCTGATCGCCGGCGAGATGGACAAGGCCACCGCACTGATCCACACCAGCAAGCCCCCGCGGCCCAAACCACCCCGGCCACCGCGACCCGTACCCGCTGCTCAGCCGGCCGACGGCGCGGCCGCACCCGCTCCTGGTGCCGAGCGCTCCTCGCCCGCCACGGACTGAGCCGGATCGCCTTGCAGACGCCGGTATTTTTGCCAGAGTGTCTCGCGGCTTTCCTCGCACTGCGGATCGACCGGAATGCACTCGACCGGACAGACCTGCACACACTGGGGCTCGTCGAAGTGCCCCACGCATTCGGTGCAACGGTTCGGGTCGATCTGGTAGAAGTCCGGGCCCATCGAAATCGCCTGATTCGGGCACTCGGGCTCGCAGACATCGCAGTTGATGCACTCGTCGGTGATCATCAAAGCCATGGTCGCCCCCGCGCTCAGGCCTGCAGGGCCTGGGGTTTCAGCCGCTGCGCCACCACCGGGCTGACCATCTGGGCCACGTCGCCCCCCAGGGCGGCAATCTCGCGCACCAGCGTGCTGGAAATGCACTGCAACTCGGCCTGCGGCAAAAGGAACACCGTTTCCACCGCCGGATACAGCTTGCGGTTCATGGCCGCCATCTGGGCTTCGTAATCGAAGTCGGTGAGGTTGCGGATTCCGCGCACCACGGCGCAGGCGCCATGTTCGCGGCAGAAGTCCATGATCAGCCCTTCAAACGGCAGCACCCGCACCGGCAGGCCGGCCAGGGCTTCGCTGGCCAGGGCCATGCGTTCGGCCAGCGAGAACCGCGTCTTCTTGTGGTGGGCGATGGCCACCGCCAGGATCAGTTCGTCGAACAGGCCGGCTGCCCGACGCACCACGTCTTCATGGCCCAGGGTGAGGGGATCGAAGGTGCCGCTGTAGACGGCAATGCGCGCGCCAGGGCCCGCCGGCTGAAGGGTTGCGGAAGTCATGGGGCGATTATGCGGGGTGGGCGGTGTCCCGGAAGCTGTTGCGGTTTCAGCGGCCCGCCGGCCTCATTCGGCCGCCAGCACCCGCAGCAGGTGAAACGCCACCTGCCCGGCCCGCCCGTGGCGATGCAGCTGCAGGCCACGCTGCGCCAGCTCGTCGCCGCTCAAGGCCCGTGGCGCCTCCAGATAGATCAGACCGTTCTCGCCGATGGCGCGGCGTGCCGCGCGCAGGGCTTCGTCGAACAGCGCCTCGTTACCGCCTTCGGCAAAAGGCGGATCGAGAAACACCAGATCGAGCCCCTGCCCCTGGCGCTGCGCCAGGGCCGCCACCCCGTCGCCCCGCTCGACACGCACCCCCGTGGCCTTGAGCTTGGCCAGTGTGATACCCAGACTGCGACACAGTGCGGCGTCGTGCTCCACCAGCACCACCTCGGCCGCGCCGCGCGAGGCGGCCTCCAGCCCGAGCGCGCCACTGCCGGCGAAGGCATCCAGGCACCGCCACCCATCAAGCCGCTGGCCCAGCCAGTTGAACAGGGTTTCGCGCACACGCGAGGGGGTGGGCCGCAGACCGGGACTCTGCGCCACAGGCAGGCGGGTGCGCTTCCACTGGCCACCGATGATGCGCACCTCCTGGGGAGCGCTGGCGGCGGAATGGGGCGGGACGTTTTTTCGCATGCCGCGAGCTTAAGGCACGGCAGCCCGAGTCCGGAGCCGCCAGGCGCTCACTGGGTCAGGGCTGGGCCCCGACCACCACCGTCACCATGCGGTCAGGCTGCAGCACGCGCCGGAAGGCCCGGCGGATGTCGTCCAGCCCCACCCGCTCGATCTGCTGCGTCCAAGTGTCCAGATAGTCCAGCGGCAACCCGTGCCAGGCGATATTGGCCACGTTGTCCAGCAGCTTGCGGTTGCTGTCGATGCGCAACGCAAAACCGTTGACCAGATAGGCCTGCGCCGCACGCAGTTCGGCGGCGGTCGGCCCCTCGGCCACGAACCGCGCCAGCTCGTCGCGCACCACGGCGATGGCCTGGTCGGCCTGGTCGGGCCGCGTCGTCAACCCGACCTGGAAGGCGCCCGCGTGCTGGCCCGGCATGAAGTAGCTGTAGACGCTGTAACTCAGACCGCGTTTTTCACGCACTTCGGTGGTCAGGCGCGAGACGAACCCGCCACCGCCAAGGATGTAGTTGCCCACGAAGAGCGGGAAAAAGTCGGGGTCGTCGCGGCGCATGCCGGGCTGGCCGATCAGGACCTGGGCCTGCGCGGCATCAAACGGCAGGCGGATGTCCTGGGCCGCAGCCAGCGGCGCCACCTCGGGCACGGGGGGCAACGCTTCGCAGCCATGGCCTTGCAGGGCGGCCATCAGCGGGCCGACGATGCGGTCGGCACCCGCACGGTCCACCGCCCCGACCAGCACCACCTGCGCGCGGCAGGCGGCCACGTGGCGGCGGTAGAAGCTGCGTTGGGCGCCGACATCGATGGCGGCCAGCGTGGCCGCCGTGGCGTCGCGCCCATACGGATGGTCACCATAGACCGCCTGGGCAAAGCGGCGCCCCGCCAGGGTGCCGGGCCGCGTTTCGGCTTCGCGCAGGCCAGCCACCAGGCGCTCGCGCTCGCGCTGCCAGACCGCATCGGACCAGGCCGGCGCCGCCAGTTGCCGGGCCGCCAGTGCCACGGCGCGCTCCAGCAACGCGGGCCGGGTGAGGCTGCGCAGCGACACGCTGAAGCGGTCGCCACCCGCGCTGGCGCCGAACGAAGCCCCCAGGTCGGCCCAGGCCTCGGCCAACCGGTTTTCGTCGAGCGCCGGCTGACCGTCACCAGCCAGCACCCCGGCCGACAGCATGCCGGCAGTCGCCCGGGCCAGGCCGGCCTGCTGGGGCGGGTCGCGCCGGCTGCCGCCGTCGACATCGATCTGCACGTCGAGCATGGGAATCGCCGGGCTCTCGACCAGGTAGACCCGCGCGCCGCTGGCGTGCACCCAGTGCTGGATCGGGATGGCAGCGCGCGCAGCGCTCGCCATCCCACCGAGAACCAACCCCATGGCGAGCCAGACCGCACCACGCTGCTTCAAGGCAGATTTCATCAAAGGCACCCACAACAAACACATGGCAGGGACTCCGGCCACCGGCATCAGCCAGCGGTCCCGGTTCGGGACGGTTTCGGGGCATCGGGCAAGGCCGCGGCGGCCGGCGGCTGAGCCGCCCCTTCGGGCACCAGCACCCCGGTGGTCAGGCGCTGGTCGCTGAACAGGCGCCGGGCGACCGACTGCACCTGCTCGGCGCTCACGTTCATCAGGGCCGCCATGAGCCGGTCGCCGGCGTCCGCATCCCAGCCCTGCACCCAGTACTGGCCGAGCTCGCGCGCCTGGTTGAACAGGGCGTCGAGCTTGTAGACCTCCGAGGCCATCCACTGCGTCTTGACGCGCTGCAGTTCGTCTGCCCGCACCCCCTCGGTGGCAATGCGGGCCACCTCGGCCTTCAGGGCGTCGGCCACCCGCTCGGGCGCCACGCCCGCTGCGGGCACCGCCGTCAGCATGAACCGCTGCGGGCCCCGGCCCAGCAGGCCGTAGGAAGCGCCCACGCTGTCGGCCAGGCGCGCACCGCCCGCCTGGCCCTCGCCCTGCACCAGCGAACGCTCCAGCCGCGAGCCGCCGTGCCCGTCGAGCACGGCCGACAGCACCGTCAGCGCGAGCGCGTCCTGGCTGCCGGCGTCCTGCGC
>NZ_BSPB01000023.1:0-8052 GCF_030160815.1 Hydrogenophaga electricum
TGTTCCGCCGCCTGGCCGCCGGCCGTGCAGGCGCTGGCCGTGCACGGCGCGCGGCGCTGCCAGGACTACCAGCACACGGCGCACGCCCAGGCTTTTCTGGCCCAGGTCGAACGCCTGGTGGCCGCCGCACCGGCCGCGGCCGGGGCGGCGCTCGAAGAGGCGGTGCGCCAGCTCGCGCTGTGGATGTGCTACGAAGACGTGGTGCGCGTGGCCGACCTCAAGAGCCGCGCTTCGCGCTTCGAGCGGGTGCGCCGCGAGGCCGAGGCCCGGCCCGGCGAGATCGTGCGCATCACCGAACACTTCAAACCCGGCCCGGAAGAAATCGCCTCGGTGCTGCCGCAGCGCCTGGGGCAGGCGCTGATGCGCACCGCCGAACGCCGGGGCTGGCTGGGCAGCGCCCACGTGGGGCTGCACATCCGCACCACCAGCGTCTGGGGTTTTCTGATGCTGCGCACGCTGGCCGGCCTGCGCGCCTGGCGCCCGCGTTCGCTGCGCTTCGCCGAAGAGCAGGCCGCCTGGCAGGCCTGGCTCGACGCCCTGTGCCTGCTGATGCCGCGCGCGCCGCGCCTGGCGGCCGAAGTGGCCGGCCTGCCGCAGGTGCTCAAGGGTTATGGCGACACGCAGCGGCGCGGCCGCGAGAACCACCAGCGCCTCTGGCAGACGCATGTGGCGCCCGCGCTGCAGGCCACCGCCCTGGACGACGCCGCGCTGGCCCAGGCGCTGTCGCAGGCGCTCAAGGCCACGCTGGCCGATCCCGAAGGGCGGCTCAACGCCGCGCACCGCCCGCGTGCCGAGCAGCCCGTGTTCTGGATGCCGAAGGCGTCCGCTGTCCGCCCGGGGCCGCCCTGATCCGGCGGGCCCGATCCCTGTTTTCCCGGTTCCCCATCACAACCATTTTTCCACCCACAGGAGACACACCATGAACCGATTCCACCGCCCGGCCTGGCGCACCGCCGCTGCCCTGGCCCTGTCGCTGTGCGCGCTCGGCGCGCAGGCGCAGGACAAGAGCGTCGAACTCAAGTTCGCGCACTGGCTGCCTGCCAGCCATCCGCTGGCCAAGCTCGGCTTCGAGCCCTGGGCCAAGTCGGTGGAAGAGGCCTCCAAGGGCTCGATCAAGGTCATGCTGTTCCCGGCCCAGCAACTGGGCAAGGCGGCCGACCACTACGACATGGCGCGCGACGGCATCGCCCAGATGACCTGGGTCAACCCCGGTTACCAGGCCGGCCGCTTCCCGCTGATCGCCGCCGGTGAACTGCCCTTCCTGCTGGGCAAGCCCGGTCCCAGTTCGGCCGCGCTGGACCAGTGGTACCGCAGCTACGCCGGCAACGAAATGAAGGACGTGAAGCTCTGCTTCGCGCACGTGCACGTCGGCACCTTCCACTCCAAGACCCCGATCTCCGAGCCCGGCCAGCTCAAGGGCATGAAGATCCGTTCGGCCAACGGCACCGTGGCCCAGACCATGAGCCTGCTGGGCGCCACCAACGTGCAGGTCTCGGCGCCCGAGTCGCGCGACGCGATCCAGAAGGGCCTGGCCGACGCCATCACCTTCCCGTGGAATTCCATCATCTCCTTCGGCATCGACAAGGCGGTGAAGTACCACACCGACATGCGCTTCTACGCCTCGGCCTTCGTGTGGGTCATGAACAAGCCCTGGTACGACGGTCTGGCCGCCGGCCAGAAGAAGGTGATCGACGACCACTGCAACAACACCTGGGCCAGCAAGGTCGGCGCCTCCTGGGGGGATGAAGAAGACAGCGGCCGCACGACGCTGGAAGCACGCGCCGGCCACACGCTGGTCAAGGTCACGCCCGAGCAGTTGGGTGCCTGGAAGAAGGCGGTCGAGCCGGTCTACACCAAGTGGGTGGAAGCCGCGAACGCCACCGGCGTCAACGGCACGGCGGCGCTCGACAGCCTGCGCAAGGAACTGGCGGCCCGCGGCGCGCAGTAAGCCCACCCAGGCTTTCCAGGCATGTTGATCAAGCGCCTGATGGCGGCCACCGAGACGGTGGCCGCCCTGTTCCTGCTGTTCATTGCCCTGCTCACGGCGGGCAATGTGCTGGTGCGGTATGCCTTCAACTGGCAGATCCCCGACTGGTTCGACGGTACGCAGATGCTGCTGGGCATCGCGCTGTTCTGGGGCATCGCCCTGACCACCTACCAGGGCACCCACATCGCGGTGGACGTGCTCTGGGAAATGGCCGGCCCGCGCGGCCGGCGCGGCATCGACCTGCTGGCCGCCACGATCACGCTGGCTTTCCTGGTGCCCCTGGCCTGGATGGTCTGGGTCAAGGTCGGCGGCACCGGCAGCCAGGGCACCATGGACCTGCGCCTGCCGCTGCAGTGGTTTTACAGCGCGGCGGCGGCCGGTGCCACGGTGGCGGCGGTGCTGGCACTGCTGCGGCTGGTGCGCCTGATCCGCGGCGATACCGACAACGATGAGGGGCGCCCTGGCGGCGCCGGAGAGACTCCCGATGGACCGTGACCTGGTCGCCCTGCTGGGGTTTGTGGGCATGTTTGGCCTGATGGCGCTGCGTGTGCCCATCGGCGTGGCCATGGGCATCGTCGGCGTGGCGGGTTTCGCCGCGCTCTCGGGCCTGGGCCCGGGCCTGAACCTGCTGGCCAATGTGCCGCTGTCGGTGCTCACCGACTACAACCTGATCGTCATCCCCATGTTCGTGCTGATGGGCTCGTTCGCGTCGCATTCGGGCATGAGCGCCGAGCTGTTCGCGGCCGGCCGGGCCTGGCTGCACCACCGCCGCGGCGGCCTGGCGCTGGCTTCGGTGGCGGCCTGTGGCGGCTTCTCGGCCATCAACGGTTCGTCGGTGGCCACGGCCGCGACCATGACCCAGGTGGCGCTGCCCGAGATGCGCCGCGCCGGCTACGACGCGGGTCTGTCGACCGGGCTCATCGCCGCCGGCGGCACGCTGGGCATCATGATCCCGCCCTCGGTGATCCTGGTGCTCTACGGCATCATGACCGAGACCGACATCACCCAGCTCTTCGCGGCGGGCGTGGTGCCCGGCCTGATGGCAATCGCCTTCTACTCGGTGGTGGTGGCGCTCATCGCGCGGCTGCGCCCCGAGGCCATGCCCCGGGGCGAGCGCCACAGCTGGTCGGAGCGCCTGGCTTCGCTGCGGCCGCTGTGGGCGGTGATCGTGCTGTTCCTGTTCGTGCTCGGCGGCATCTACGGCGGCCTGTTCACGGTGCAGGAAGCCGCCGGGGTCGGTGCCACCGGCACGCTGCTGATCGGCATGCTGCGCGGGCGGCTGCGCTGGCCGCAGATCAAGGAATCGCTCATCAGCGCGCTGCGCGTGTCCTCGGCCATCATGACCATCGTCATGGGCGCCTACCTGTTCGGCTACTTCCTGACCATCACCCAGTTCACGCAGAACGCGGTGGATTTCCTGGTCAACCTGCCGGTCGGTCCCTACGGCGTGCTGGCGCTGGTGATGGTGGGCTACTTCGTGCTCGGCGCCGTCATGGACGAGCTGGCCATGCTGCTGCTGACCGTGCCCATCGTGCTGCCGGCCATGGTGCACCTGGGGTTCGACCCGGTGTGGTTCGGCGTGATCGTGGTCATGGCCGTGACCTTCGGCATGATCTGCCCGCCCGTGGGCATGAACGTGTTCGTCATCAACTCGATCGCGCGCGACGTGCCGTTGTGGACCATCTACCGCGGCACCATGCCCTTCATCGCCGCCGACGTGGTGCGCCTGTTCCTGCTCTGCGCCTTTCCCTCGCTGTCGCTGTGGCTGCCCTCGCTGATCGCCTGAGGCGGCGGGCAGCGGGCCTCAGGGCGGCAGGGCCTGCAGCAGCACGAAGGCCAGCAGCCCCCACGCGGCCGCCATCTGCCAGCCGTTCTGCGCCAGCCCGCTGGTGATCCGCAGCACCGCACGGCCTCCGTGGAGGTCGATCACGCGGGCCTGGGCGGAAACGGGGCGGGCGGGCAGCATGGGGCACCTGGACGGCCGGTCAGCGGGCCGTGCCCGCAGCGGCCCAGTTGGCCAGCACGCGCGCGAAGACGGCGCGGCTGTCGTGGATGACCTTGGTGCGCCAGTCGGGCGACGAGGGGTAGAACATCTCGCGGTAGTCGCGTCGGATGGCGGCCTCGTCGGCCGGGCTGGCGTAGCCGTGGAACACGCCCTGGTTTTCGAGCAGGGTCACATGCAGCGACTTGATGGCGCCCAGCGTGGTCTGGCTGTCCATGGTGCCGTACTCGAACACCGCCGGCAGGTGCAGGCCGCCCTGGCGCAGGCGGCCCAGCCAGCTCGCGAAGTCGCCGGTCACGGTGTAGAAGTCGCTGCCCGAACCCCAGTCGATGGGCAGGCCGCTGAACGCGGTCTCCAGGCCCTGGCGCACGCGCGGGTCCTGCGGCGGGTCGAAGAACAGGTGCAGCGTGCCCCGCGCGCCGTAGCCGGTGTGCAGGTCGATCGCCATCGACAGCGGGTAGGCGTTGAGCAGCGGCGCGATCACCGGGCCGAGCGCGCGGTACTGCGGCTCCAGCGCCTGGCCGCCGAAGTAAATGCCCTCGGGCTTCTGGTACTGGCCTTGCAACACCGCCTGGCGCAGCGGGCGCATGCCGTGCTGCGCCAGCATGGCCACCGCGCGCAGCAGGAAGAAGCGGTTGGCGGGGGCGCCCACTGCGGCCGGTTCGGTCGGGTTGATCAGCGGGTCCACCACCGGGTAACCGGCGTTGACGCTGCGGTAGAGCGCGTCGTCGGTGCTGGCGTTGCGGTTGAGGTCGACGTTGTTTTCGGTGAAGCGCCGGTAGCGCGCGAAGCCATAGGGGTTGAGCGCGTGCAGCAGCAGCACGCCGGTGTCGGCCAGCGGGCCACCCAGGGCCGTGGGGGTGAGGAATTCGTCCATGAACAGGCGCTGCACCGCGCTGCCGGTGGGGCCTTCCACGCCGTGCACGCCCGAGGTGACCAGCAGCAGCCGCTGCTTCGAGCCGCTTTGCGCCGGGATGTAGAGCCCGTCGACGAACAGGCCGGGCACGCCGCTGGCGCTGGGCACCGGGATCGCGAAGCGCTCCACGCCGGCGTAGCGCGCCGCCAGTGCGTCACCGCGCGCGAGGAAGTCGGCGCGCGCGGCGGCGTAGTCGTCGAGGTACCAGGCCAGCGCCGCAGGGTCGGCGGGCTGGGGCGTGTCGCGGGGGGCGTAGGTGGCCAGGCGCCAGGCGCTCCAGCCGGCGGCGCTCAGCGCCAGCACGGCCAGGCCGGCCAGCACGCGCCACAGCAGTTTCAGGGTCATGGTCGGGTCTCCTCGGTGCGCGGATGCGCGGTGTGCTCCGCTGCGCATCATCGCCGAATCCCGCGTCCGGCCTGTGACGCCTGAACCGCCGATGAACCGGTGGTTCAGGCCCGGTACAAGGGCGCTTTTCCAGAATGGCTCCCGTCGATGCCATGGGGCTGCGGGCCCGCATCGGCACCCCGCCATTCCCTCGCATCCCTTTGAGAAAGGAACACGCCATGTCCCGAAACCTTGCCACCTCCCTCGGCGCCGCCGTCCTGGCCGCGGCCGCGCTGCTCGCCGCCGGCACCGCCGCCGCCCAGTACACCGGTCCCGGCGCGCGGGCCACGCTGACCTCGGTGCAGGCCGTGCTCGACAAACCGGTCGACGATCAGCCGGTGCGGCTGCAGGGCCGGCTGGTGCGCCAGCTGTCCAGCGACCAATTCCTGTTCTCCGACGGCCAGGCCGACATCCGCGTCGAGATCAAGCCGCGCCTGCTGGCCGCGCAGCCGGTGAGCGAGACCACCCGCGTGGAAATCGCCGGTGAGGTCGACCGGCACCGCCGCCAGGGCGCCGAAATCGAGGTCGACGCGCTGCGCGTGCTCAACTGAGCGGTGCGGCTTCGAGGCGGACCGCCTGGCGCATCAGTGCGATGAAGCGCTGCGCCCCCAGTCCCAGCGGCCGGTCGTTGTGCCAGACCACGTCCACCCACAGCCGCAATTGCCCGGTGATGTTGCCGAAGCGCACTTCCACCAGCTGCCCGGCGCGCACCAGCGGCTCCACCAGCCGCCGCGGCAGGTAGGCCCAGCCCAGGCCGGCCTGCACCAGGCTCAGGGTGCTGAGGTGGCTGTCGGTGCGCCAGATCTGGCGCGCCACGCGCAGGCGCGGGTCGCTGCCGCGGCCGTCGCGCCCGGCCACCACGATCTGGCGCACGCCCACCAGGTCTTCCAGCCGCAGCGCGTCGGCGTGCGACACCACCACCGGGTGGTCGGGCGACATCACCGCCACCAGGATCTCCTGCCCCACTTCCTGGAACGATTCGCGGTCGTCGGTGCCGGGGCGCTCGAACACCAGCGCCAGTTGCGCTTCGCCGGCATAGAGCAGGCGCAGCGCGTCGGCCTGGGGCGCCGACAGCACCTCCACGTCAAGCGACGGAAATTCCTGCGCCAGCACCGCCAGCGGCTGGCTCCAGGGCGCCGACAGCAGCTCGGGCGCGATCGCCAGCGTCAGGCGCCGCTCCAGCCCCTGGTGCAGTTGCGCCGCGTGCGCCTGCAACTGCCACAGCTGCCGCGCGAGCTGGCGCGCCTGGGGCTCCAGCGCCCGGGCCACGTCGGTCGGTCGGGGTTCGCGCGTGCTGCGGTCGAACAGGGTCAGGTCGAGCTCGGCTTCCAGCTGCGCGATGGTCATGCTCACCGCCGAGGGCACGCGCCCGAGCTGGCGCGCGGCCGCTGAAAACGAGCCGTGGTCGAGCACGGCCAGAAACACGCGCACGTTGTCGCTGGTGAATGCCATGGCGGCAACATATCAGAAAAACTGAAACTATCTGACTTTTACGTTCAGTCAGGCCGGCCTAACATCCGCCCCCATGCAAGGTCTTCAACGAAAAATCGTCTATATCACCCTCTACGAACTGATCGCCATTGCCTCGTCCAGCGTCGGGCTGGCGCTGCTGTCGGGCCAGGGTGCGGGCCACGCCAGTGTGGCGGCGGTGGCGGCTTCGGCCATTGCCGTGGTGTGGAACTTGGTCTTCAACACCCTGTTCGAGCGCTGGGAAGCCCGGCAGGCCACGCGCGGGCGGGGGTTCTGGCGCCGGGTGGCGCACGCGGTGGGTTTTGAAGGTGGGCTGGTGCTCACGCTGGTGCCGCTGTTTGCCTGGTGGTTCGGCATCACGCTGTGGCAGGCCTTTTTGCTGGAAGCCTGGCTGATCGTCTTTTTCCTGATCTACACCTTCGTCTTCAACCTGGCGTTCGACAAGGTGTTTGGCCTGCCGCTGTCGGCGCAGCCGGCGCCGCAGGCCGGCTGACCCGGGCCGCCGCCGCACTTTCCGCGGTTTTCAGTTGCCGCCCCAGGTGCGCGCCAGCGCCTGCGCCGCGGCCTGCAGGCGGGGCAGGCGGTCGATGGCCTGCGCCAGCGTCATGCGCGCGGCCGGCGCCTGCAGCGCCACCGCGCAGCGCGGCATGCCACCGGGCTGGCTGGCCGGCACCGGCACCGCCACGCACACCAGGCCTTCCACGAACTCTTCGGCGTCGACCGCGTAGCCGTCCTTGCGGATGCGGCGGAACTCCGCGTCCAGCGCGTCCTGGCTGGTCAGCGTGGTGGCGGTGTGGCGCGCCAGCGGCAGCCCGTCGAGCAGGGCCTTGCGTTGTGCGGCCGGCAGGTGCGCCAGCAGCAGCTTGCCGCTGGCCGAACAGTGGATGGGCACGCGCGTGCCGGGCCGCAGGTTGAACTGCAGCGGAAACGCCGATTCGATGCGGTCCAGGTACACCACCTCGGCGCCCGAGAGCGCGGTCAGGTTGCAGCTTTCGCCCACGTCGGCCACCAGCTGGCGCAGCACCGCGTGCCGCACGCCCTGCTGCGTGCTGCCGGCCAGCGCCGCTTCCGACAGGCGCAGCAGGCGCGGTGCCACCGCGTAGCGGCGGCCGTCGGGCTCGCGCGCCAGCAGTTCGCCGGCTTCGAGCTGGGCCAGCAGGCGGTGCACCGTTGGCTTGGGCCAGCCGCTGGCGGCCACCGCCTCGGCCAGGGTCAGCGGGCGGCCTTCGCGCACCAGCACGTCCAGCAGGTCGAACAGGCGCAGGCCGGGGGAAGCGGGGGTGGTTGCACTCA
>NZ_BSPB01000023.1:8127-8509 GCF_030160815.1 Hydrogenophaga electricum
ACAAGCGCTTTTGTTCCAGACCCCCGCATGTCCACCCCCGCCTTGCCGTTTCGCCAAGCTGTCATCACCGGTGCCTGTGGAGGCCTGGGGCAGGCGCTCGCGCAGGAACTGCTGGCCGCCGGGGCGCAGGTGGCGCTGGTGGGCCTGAACCGCGCGGCGCTCGACGCGCTGGCCGCGCAGGCTCCCGGCCGCGCCGCCGTCTACACGCCCGACGTGGCCGACAGCGCCGCCATGCAGGCCATGGCCGCCGACTGGATGGCGCGCGCCGGCCTGCCCGACCTGGTGGTGGCCAACGCCGGCGTGGCCGGGGGCTTCGACACCGCCGAGGCTGGCGATCTGGCCGTCATGCGCCGCATGCTGGAGATCAACCTGCTCGGCCCGG
>NZ_BSPB01000023.1:8640-63765 GCF_030160815.1 Hydrogenophaga electricum
CAGCAAGGGCGGCCTGATCCGCTACCTGGAAAGTCTGCGCGCCGAATACCGCGGCACGCCGCTGAGCGTGCACACCGTCAGCCCGGGCTACCTGCGCACGCCGCTGACCGCCGGCAACCGGTTCGCGATGCCCGGCCTGATGGAGGCCGACCAGGCGGCGCGCGCGCTGCTGCAGGGCGTGGCGCGCGGGCGCGAACACATCGTGCTGCCGCGCCGCATCGGCTGGCTTTCGCGCCTGCTGTCGGCCCTGCCCGCGCGCTGGCACGACCAGCTGCTGCGCGGCCAGCCGCGCAAGCCCCGGCCGGGTGAGGCGGGCAGCACGCCCATTCCCGGGCTGGTGCGCCCGCCGGACCGCTGAAGCGCCGGGTCCCTTTCCCGCAACCTGCCCCTACACAACAACGATGCGAGACAACGATCCCCAGGCGGCCACCACCGCCAGCCCCACCTTCGCGGCGGGCGTGCCCACCGAACAGATGATCGCCCTCATCGGCGCCGGCCCGTCGGGTCTGGCCGGTGCGCGCTGTCTGCAAAAGCTCGGCATCCCGTTTCAGGGCTTCGAGGCCTGGAGCGACGTGGGTGGCCTGTGGAACATCGCCAACCCGCGTTCCACGGTGTACGAATCGGCCCACCTGATCTCCAGCAAGCGCACCACGGAGTTCAGCGAATTCCCCATGCCCGAAGGCACGGCCGACTACCCCAGCCACCGCGAGCTGTGCCGCTACTTCAGCGACTTCGCCGACCACTTCGACCTGCGCCGGCACTACCGCTTCAGCACCCGCGTGCTGCGCGTCGAACCTGTCGACGACACGCCGGCAACCCCCTGGCGCGTGACGGTGCAGCACGCCGACGGCAGCGAACACAGCGCGGTCTACCAAGGGGTGGTCATCGCCAACGGCACGCTGGCCGAACCCAACATGCCGCGCTTTGACGGGCAGTTTGCCGGCGAGCTGCTGCACACCTCGGCCTACAAGCGCGCCGAACAGTTCAAGGGCAAGCGCGTGCTGATCGTCGGCGCCGGCAATTCGGGCTGCGACATCGCGGTCGACGCGGTGCACTACGCCGCCAGCGTCGACATCTCGGTGCGCCGCGGCTACTACTTCGTGCCCAAGTACATCTTCGGCAAACCGGCCGACACGCTGGGCGGCAAGAAGCCGCTGCCGGCCTGGCTCAAGCAGCGCATCGACAGCAAGGTGCTGCAGTGGTTCACCGGCGACCCGGTGCGCCTGGGCTTCCCCAAGCCCGACTACAGGATGTACGAATCGCACCCGGTGGTGAATTCGCTCATCCTCTATCACCTGGGCCATGGCGATGTGCGCGTGCGGCCCGACATCGCGCGCTTCGACGGCCACACCGTGCACTTCAAGGACGGCAGCCAGGGCGAGTACGACATGGTCATGGCCGCCACCGGCTACCTGCTGCACTACCCCTTCATCGACCGCGCCCACCTCAACTGGCAGGGCATGGCGCCGCGGCTGCACCTGAACATCTTTTCGCCCAAGTACCAGCGCCTGGCCGTGCTCGGCATGATCGAAGCCAGCGGCATCGGCTGGCAGGGCCGCTACGAACAGGCCGAGCTGGTGGCGCGCTACTTCCACGCGCTGGACGCGGGCACGCCCGCCGCGGCGCGTTTCGGCGCCGCCATCCAGGGCCCGCCGCCCGACCTGAGCGGTGGCTACAAGTACCTCAAGCTCGAACGCATGGCGTACTACGTGCACAAGGACAGCTACCGCCATGCCGTGCGCCAGGCCGCGGCGGCGTTGGCCTGAGGCCCACCGGAGACGCCCATGATGCTGCCCGTTGACGAAATCCGGCTCAACTTCAACCCCGCCTCGCTGGCGCTGCTCAACGCGGTGCTGGGCTTCCTGATGTTCGGCATCGCGCTGGACACGCGGGTCGACGACTTCCGGCGCGTGCTGCGCATGCCGCTGGCCATCAGCGTCGGCGTGGCGGCGCAGTTCATCGTGCTGCCCGCCGTCACCTATGTGCTCACGCGCCTGCTGGGTGTGGGCCCGAGCGTGGCGCTGGGCATGATCCTGGTGGCCTGCTGCCCGCCGGGCAACGTGTCCAACATCCTCACCCACCGCGCCAAAGGCAACGTGGCGCTGTCGGTGTCGATGACCGCCATCTCCAACGCCATCGCCATCGTGGTCATGCCGCTGAATTTCGCTTTCTGGGGCAGCCTGCACCCCGAGGCCTCCGGGCTGCTCAAGACCATCGCGCTCGACCCGCTGGAAATGGTGGGCCACATCGTCGCCATCATCGGCCTGCCCTTCGTGCTCGGCCTGTGGTGCGCGCACCGCTTCCCGGCCTTCACCCAGCGCGTCAAGCGCGGCGTGAGCATCCTCAGCTTCGTCGCGCTGATCGGCTTCATCCTCGGCGCCATCGCCGGCAACTGGCGCTTCTTTCTCGACTACGTGGGCCTGGTGCTGCTGGCCGTGGCGCTGCACGACGCGCTGGCCTTCGGCACCGGCTACCTGTGTGCGCGCGTCACCGGCCTGCAGGACTACGACCGCCGCGCCGTCAGCATCGAGGTCGGCATCCGCAACGCCGGGCTGGGCCTGGTGCTGATCTTCAGCTTCTTCGGTGGTCTGGGCGGCATGGCCGTGGTGGCCGGCGTCTGGGGCTTCTGGGACATCATCGCCGGCCTCGCGCTGGCCGGATGGTGGGGCCGCCGCAAGGCGGTGGGCACGCCGGCCGCAGAGGTGGTGCTGTGAGCAACGGCGCACACACCCCGCGCGCGCGCCGCATCCTGATCACCGGCGGCGACGGCTTTCTGGGCCGGGGCCTGGTGGCCGCGCTGGCACAGCGGCCTGACACCGACGCCATCGTCGCGCTCGACGTGCGCGAAGTGCCGGCCGAGCGCCGCCAGCCCGGCGTGGCCTACCGCGTGCAGGACGTGCGCAACCCTGCGCTGGCCGACACGCTGCGCGAACACGCCATCGACACCGTGGTGCACCTGGCCTCCATCGTCACGCCCGGGCGCGACTCCAGCCGCGCCTTCGAATACGACGTCGACGTCAACGGCACCCGCAACGTGCTCGCCGCCTGCGTGGCGCAGGGCGTGCGGCATGTGGTGGTGTCTTCCAGCGGCGCGGCCTACGGCTACCACGCCGACAACCCCGACTGGCTCACCGAGGCACACCCGCTGCGCGGCAATCAGAGTTTTGCCTACGCGCACCACAAACGCCTGGTCGAAGAGATGCTGGCGCAGTGGCGCATGGACCACCCGCAACTGGCGCAGACCGTGCTGCGCATCGGCACCATCCTGGGCGAGCGGGTCGACAACCAGATCACCGCGCTGTTTGAAAAGCCCCGCCTGCTCGCCGTGCGCGGCAGCGACAGCCCCTTCGTCTTCATCTGGGACCAAGACGTGGCCGGCGCCGTGCTGCACGCGCTCAACGGCGCACCCCCTGGCTGCTACAACCTCGCCGGCGACGGCGCGCTCAGCATCCACCAGATCGCCGCGCGCCTGGGCAAGCGCACGCGCAATCTCCCCGCCGGCCTGCTCACGGCCGCGCTGGCCGTGGGGTCGCGCCTGGGCCTCACGCGCTACGGCCCCGAACAGCTCGACTTTCTGCGCTACCGGCCGGTGCTGCTCAACACCGCGCTCAAGCGCGATTTCGGCTACACGCCGCGCAAGACCAGCGCGCAGGCGCTGGACGGTTTCATCCTGGCGCGCGCGCAGCAAGGCCGGCCGGTGCATGTGGGCGCACTGCCCGGCCCGCAGGCCCCGCATCAGGTCAAGGCATGAGCGGGCACAGCCCCCTCTCGCGCGGCGACCTGCTGCGCGCCCTGGGCGTCATCGTCATCTGGGGGCTCAACTTCGTCGTCATGAAGATCGGCCTGCAGTCGCTCAGCCCCATGATGCTCGGCGCGCTGCGCTTCATGGCCGCGTCGCTGCCCTTCGTGCTGTTCGTGGGCCGCCCCGCGCTGCCCTGGCGCTACGTCGTGGCCTACGGCCTGGCCCAGGGCGTGGGCCAGTTCGGCCTGCTGTTCCTGGGGCTGCGCCTGGGCATGACAGCGGGCATGGCCTCGGTCGTCATGCAGACCCAGGCCTTCTTCACGCTCATCATGGCCGCGGCCCTGCTGGGCGAACGCGCGATGCCCCGCCAGTGGCTGGGGCTGTCCATCGCCTTCCTCGGCCTGCTCATGATCGCCGGCGCGCACGGCGAAGGCGCCCTGCAGATGACGCTGGCCGGCTTCGTGCTCACCCTGGGCGCCGCCTTCATGTGGGCCGTGTCCAACCTGGTGGCGCGCCAGGCCGCGCGCGCCGGCGCCTACCAGCCCTTCCCCTTCATCGTCTGGAGCAGCCTGGTGCCCATCGTGCCCTTCCTGCTGCTGTCGGCCGCGGTCGATGGCCCCGCCAGCATGGCCGCGCAGCTCGCCGGCTTCGACGGCCGCGCCCTGTTCGCCGTGCTCTACCTGGCCCTGCTCGCCACCCTGCTCGCCTACAGCCTGTGGACCAGGTTGCTGCAGCGCCACCCGGCCGGCCGCGTCACGCCGTTTTCGCTGCTGGTCCCGGTGGTCGGCCTGGTCGCCGCCATGACCCTGCTGGGCGAAGTGCCCACGCCGCTGCAATGGGCCGGCACCGCCACCGTGCTGGCTGGCATGGTGGTCAACCAGAGTGGCGGCTGGCGCCCACTGCGGCGGCAAAATGCCACCTGACCACTCCACCCGTCCCCATTCGTCATTCCCGCGAACGCGGGAATCCACCTCCCATCGTCATTCCCGCTTTCCCCGTCATTCCCGCGAAGGCGGGAATCCACCCCTCCCCACCCCATGACCACCACCCGCCACCTGCGCATCACCGGCCACGTGCAAGGCGTGGGCTACCGCTGGAACATGGCGCAGCAGGCCAGGGCGCTGGGCCTCACCGGCTGGGTGCGCAACCGCCGCGACGGCAGCGTCGAAGCCCTGGCCACTGGCCCAGTCGATGCGGTGCAGGCACTCATCGACTGGGCGCAGCGCGGTCCGGCGATGGCGCGGGTGGAAGGCGTAGCGGTTGCCGAGGTGGAGAGCGGGGAAGTGCTGAGCGGGTTTGAGCAGCGGGAGACGGTGTAAGCCACCGGGCGCTGCCTATCATGTGAGTCTCCAACTCCAGGGAGGCTCGTACCGATGGCAAACCACCACCCCAGCGCAGACCACGAATCGCGCGTCGCCGTTCTGGTGGACTGCGACAACACCACCCCCGAAATCCTCGAATACGCGCTGCGCGTCGTGGCCCAGTTCGGGCGCGTCGTGCTGCGCCGTGGCTACGGCAACCACAGCACCCTGGCCAACAAGTGGCAGGAAGCGCTGGTCCGCCTGGCGTTCACGCCCTGCCTGCAATACCAGTACGCCGCCGGCAAGAACACGTCCGACATCGCCTTGGCGCTTGATGCCATGGAAGCCCTGTTCGACCAGCGGGCTGACACCTTCTGCCTGGTCACCAGCGATTCTGACTTCGCCTACCTCTGCCGCAAGTTGCGCGAGCGTGGTGCAACGGTGTACATCGTCGGCGAAGCCAAGAGCCCGGATGCGTTGCGCAATGCGAGTGACCAGTTCTTTGAATGGGTGAAGCCCGATCCCGTACCCGAGGACACGCCTGAGAAGGCGGTTACCAAAGAGCCCCCTGCCAAGGCCGACGGCGTCAAGAAAGACGCCAAGGAGGCGCCCAAACCTGTGGGTAAACAACGCCCAAGGTTCGTGGTGGACGCGGTCGCTCTGCTCACGGGCGACACCGTGGAAGGCAAGGTGGCACTCAGCCCTCTGGGCTCCTACCTTCGTCGCACCTACCCCTCGTTTTCGCCTCAGGCTTACGGTCACTCCGGTCTGCTCGATATGCTCAAGACCTACGACCTGCTGGAATTGGAAAAAGAGCCCAACGGCCACTGGTCGGCTCGGCCCGCCAAGAAACCCGATACCCCCACCGATAAGCTATCGCCCACCGCTGCATGAACCTCACCGAACAACAGTTCTTCGACGACCTCGAAAAGAAACTCTGGACCGCCGCCAACAAGCTGCTGCCCAGCCTGGACGCCGCCGTCTACAAGCACATCGTGCTCGGCCTGCTGTTCATCAAGTACGTGTCTGACGCGTTTGAAGAACGCCAGCAGGAACTCAAGGCCCAGTTCCAGGACCCGGCGCACGACTACTACATGAACCCGGCCGACTATCCCGGCACCTACGACGCCGACGTGGCCGCCGAGCTGGAGGTGCGCGACTACTACACCGAGAAAAACGTCTTCTGGGTGCCGCTGGAAGCGCGCTGGCAAACCCTGGTGGGCTGCGCCCAGCTGCTGCCCGGCGCGGCTCTGCCCTGGCCCCAGGCCGGCAAGGCCGAGCCCGAGAAGATGCGCACCGTCGGCTGGCTCATCGACAACGCCATGGAAGCCATCGAGCGCGAGAACCCCAAGCTCAAGAACGTCCTCAACAAGACCTTCGTCAACTCGCAGATCGAGTCGCCCAAGCTGGCCGAGCTGATCGCGCTGTTTTCTGACACCAACTTCCACGCCACCGAACACCGGGGCCAGCCGCTTAACCTCAAGGCCAAAGACATCCTGGGCCACATCTACGAATACTTCCTCGGCCAGTTCGCACTGGCCGAAGGCAAGAAGGGCGGCCAGTACTACACGCCCAAAGCCATCGTCGGCCTCATCGTCAACATGCTCCAGCCCTTCAAGGGCCGCGTGTACGACCCGGCCATGGGCTCCGGCGGCTTCTTCGTGCAGAGCGAAGACTTCATCGAACAGCACGCGGGGCTGACTGCCAAGAACCAGGGCAACAAGGCCAGCGGCCAGATCAGCGTCTACGGGCAAGAGAGCAACCCCACCACCTGGAAGCTCGCGGCCATGAACATGGCCATCCGCGGCATCGACTTCAACTTCGGCCCAGGCCCCGCCGACACCCTGCTCAACGACCTGCACCCCGACCTGCGGGCCGACTACGTCATGGCCAACCCGCCCTTCAACATGAAGGAATGGTGGAACGCCAAGCTCGAAAACGACCCGCGCTGGATCGCCGGCACGCCGCCCCAGAGCAACGCCAACTTCGCCTGGCTGCAGCACATGCTCTACCACCTGGCGCCCACCGGCAGCATGGCCCTGCTGCTGGCCAACGGCTCCATGAGCAGCAACACCAACAACGAAGGCGAAATCCGCAAGCGGCTGGTGGAAGACGATTACGTGGAGTGCATGGTGGCCCTGCCCGGCCAGCTGTTCACCAACACGCAGATCCCGGCTTGCATCTGGTTCCTCACCCGCGACAAGGCCAACGGTTTCAACCTCAGCAAAAAGAAGCGCGACCGGCGCAAGCAGTTCCTCTTCATCGACGCCCGCCAGATGGGGTACATGAAAGACCGCGTGCTGCGCGATTTCGCGCCAGCCGACATCCAGAAGATCGCCGACACCTTCCACGCCTGGCAACAGGGTGATGGGTACGAGGATGTGAAAGGCTTCTGCGCATCGGTGGGGCTGGACGACATCCGCAAGCACGAACACGTGCTGACCCCGGGGCGCTACGTGGGCGCCGAAGACCAGGCGGAAGACCTTGAGGCCTTCGCCGACAAGATGGCGCGGCTGACGGCACAGCTGGCGGGGCAGTTCACAGAGAGCGCGAAGCTGGAGAGTGAGATCAAGAAGAACCTGGCGGAGCTGGGATATGGCTTCTGAAATCGAGTGGTTCGAGAAGCCTCTCGGCGAAGTCACGAATAACCACGACGGGAAGCGGCGGCCCGTCAAGGAGTCGGAGCGCAAGAAAGGCCCGTTTCCCTACTACGGTGCTTCCGGGATAGTCGACGAGGTAGATGGCTACCTATTCGATGGCAGCTACCTGCTCATCGCAGAGGATGGCGAAAACCTTCGAACCAGACAAACACCCATCGCTTTCATGGCCCATGGGAAGTTCTGGGTCAACAACCATGCGCACATCGTCACCGGCACGGATGACGTCAGCACCGAATACCTTCATTACTTTTTGCAAGTCGCGGACATTCAGCCCTTTCTAACTGGCGCTGTGATGCCCAAGTTGACGCAAGGCAACTTGAATCGCATCCCTGTCCGCTATCCCCCGCCCCGTCATCAACGAGAGATCGTCAAGGTTCTCAAAGCACTGGACGACAAGATCGCTCTTAACCACCGCATCAACCAAACCCTCGAAGCCATGGCGCAAGCCATCTTCAAATCGTGGTTTGTCGATTTCGACCCCGTCAAAGCCAAGATCGCCGCCAAGGCCGAAGGCCGCGACCCGCTGCGCGCCGCGATGACCGCCATCAGCGGCAAACCCGACGCCGAACTCGACACCCTGCCCCCCGACCAGTTAGCCCCCCTCGCCGCCACCGCCGCGCTGTTTCCGGATGAGATGGAGGATTCGGAGCTGGGGGAGATTCCGAAGGGCTGGAGTGCTGCGCCTTTCGGTTCGATGCTCACACACACCATCGGCGGCGATTGGGGGGCCGATGTGCCGGACGCCACGAACGACACCCGTGTGGCCATCATTCGCGGCACAGATTTGCCCGATCTGGATCAGGCGCAGACGAACCGCGTGCCCGTCCGTTACACCACCCAGAAGAAGCTCGCGAGCCGGCGCATGCAGTTCGGCGACATCGTGCTGGAGGTTTCAGGTGGTAGCCGTGATCAGCCCACGGGCCGGTCCTTTCGGATGACCGCCAATGCGATGAACGAGTTTGACTGCCCGGTTGAACCGGCCAGCTTCTGCCGTTTGCTGCGCCCCGTCAGCCCAGAGATCGGCGTCATCCTCGGCCTGCACCTGTCGCACATTTATCAGCAGGGCAAGACCTGGGAGTACCAAAACCAAAGCACGGGAATCGCAAATTTCCAGACTGCGCATTTCCTCGAAGCGGAACTCGTGGCAAGACCGCCCAAAGCGGTTGCCGATGCCTTCTTCAAGATGGTCAATCCCATCTTGGAGCGACGTCACGATCCGCAGGGAAAGCGTTTGGCCGAATTACGGGATGCGCTGCTTCCGAAGCTGCTTTCTGGCGAATTGCAAGTCAACAGCACCGAGGTGGAGGTCACGGCGTGAGCGAGACCCTTCAACCACCAACGACGGCCCAGGAGTCCCCCGCCCCTAGCGACTACTTCTCGCAGATTCCGCGCTGGAACGCGGATGGTCAGACCAAGCGCTTCGAGGTGATGGCCGACGAACTGAGCGGACGCATTCCGGTAACACGTCTGGAAAGCTGGCGCGATTTCACCCAGTTGCTGGAAAGCGACTTCTTCAACCGCCACGGTGTGCAACTGGTCTTCCGCGGTCACCGTCGCCACGATTGGGGCCTGATGCCCACGCTGGGCCGGGTGACGACCAACGGCATCATCACCGAGGTGCTGGCAGACGATCAGCTGGACCGCTTCAGGCGCGCTGTGCGCGGTCGGCTCAGCGACACGGCTTTGGTGGACGAGCCGGATGAGTTGTGGTCCGTGGGGCAGCACCATGGACTGATGACGCCGTTGCTGGACTGGACCTATTCGCCCTACGTGGCCCTGTTCTTTGCGTTCCACAAGGAAGACGACAAGGACGAAAAGGACAACCCCTACCGCGCGGTGTACGTGCTGAACAAAAGCTTTCTGGTCGAGAACGAGGCCGAAACGGGCATTCGCGTGTTTGAGCCGCGCAAGGACCACCACGGCCGTCTGGTGAACCAGGCCGGGTTGTTCACCTTCTCACCCTACGACGCGACGCTGGAGAACAAACTGACCGACGTGCTGGCCGATGAGGACGGCTTCACCGACGAAGAGCTGCGTGCCGCCTCTGAAGAAGAGCAACCCGAGATCCTGGCCCGCTACATCTGCAAGATCTACATCAAGAACGAAGAGCGCGACGCCTGCGTGCGCCACCTGCGGCGCATGAACGTGCACCACGCCAGCCTATTCCCGGACCTGATCGGCGCATCGGACTACTGCAACATCCTCACGGCCGAGGCGGAGCAAGCGGCAGAGATTGCGCGCCAGGCAGCCAAGGCTGCGGCGAACGCTGCCACACCGACGCCGGAACCGTCGGAAGCTGCCTCCGAGGCGCAACCGGCGGCGACAGATGCGACCAAGAGCATCGAAGACGTGTTGCGCGCACCGGCAGAGGCCCAGCAGGTGGAGCCCGGCCGCATCCCGCTGATTGCGCAAGAGCTGGCCAAGGTGATCGCCAGCAACAGGGTGGTGGACTGGGACAAGCGCGAGGCTATCCAGGCACAGATGCGCACAGCCATCCGAGTGCTGTTGCGCAAGTACGGCTATCCATCGGTTTTGCGTGAGGCAGTTGTTGAGAAAGTCTTGGAGCAAGCCAAGATCACGACAGTGATCGACGGAGGGACTTTCTGATGCGTCCGATGAGTGTTCTGCCAAAGCCACCTGTTGAGGTACACGATGCCCTTTGATCGCCTGCAACCGTACAACGACCTCCCCTTACTTCCACCTGCAGTGGAGCTGGAAACCAGAGCGGTTTTGAAGGAAGCCATTGAGGCCAACCGCGTGCTGGCCAATCTGCGCGGCCTGGCGGCGCAAATACCGAACCAGGGCGTGCTGATCAACAGCATCGTGCTGCAGGAAGCGCGTTTGTCGTCGGAGATCGAAAACATCGTCACCACCAACGATGAGCTGTACCGGGCCGATGCCCATGGTGATGGCCAGACCGACGCGCACACCAAGGAGGTGCTGCGCTACCGCGAGGCCTTGAAGTTCGGTTTTGAAGCGCTGAAGGATCGCCCGCTGACCACGAACCTGTTTGTGGACATGGTGCGCATCATCAAGCAGCAAGATATTGGCGTGCGCCGCACCACCGGCACAGCGCTCAAGGATGCGGCGGGTGAGGTGGTCTACACACCGCCGGTGGGCGAGGCGCTGCTGCGCGACAAGCTGGGCAATCTGGAGCAGTTCATCCACGCCAACGATGGCCTGGACCCGCTGGTGAAGATGGCGGTGATGCACTACCAGTTCGAGGCGATCCATCCGTTTGACGATGGCAACGGCCGAACGGGGCGCATCCTGAACCTGCTGTTCCTGGTGCAGGCGGGCCTGCTGGACATACCGGTGCTGTTCCTGTCGCGTTACATCATGGCGAACAAGCCGGACTACTACGCCGGCTTGCGTGGGGTGACCGAGCAGCAGGCCTGGGAGCCTTGGCTGCTGTACATGCTGCGCGGAGTCACGAGCACGGCCCAGCAGACGTTCGACCAGGTGACCCGCATCCGAACGCTGATGGAGGAAGTGCGGGCGCGGGTTCAGCGTGAAGCGCCGGGCATTTACAGCAAAGACCTGATTGAGGTGATCTTTCGCCACCCGTACACCAAGATTCAGTTTCTGGTGGATGCGGGGCTGGCCAAACGTCAGACCGCATCAACCTATCTGCAGACCTTGGCTAGTTTGGGGGTGTTGAGCCCCCGGAAGATGGGCCGCGAGATGTACTACATCAACGAGGCCTTGTTCGCAGAGCTGGTGCGATGACCTGTTCAGGGAATCGACCTATTGGGAAAACATGTCGATTTTCTGTTGAAATTTCGACATGTTTTTTCGACGTGTCGAATGAATCAACATCCGGAAGTGCTTTAACGCAAACCCACGAAACGGGCTATTGGCATAAAAAGTACTTTGAAATCAATCATCTAGGTGGCTTAACACACCATTTGAGCAACCAGGGACGGGCATGCTGAACGAACAACAACTCGAAGACCTGTGCATCGGCTGGTTCCAGCAGGCGGGCTGGCAGTTTGCCCACGGGCCAGACATCGCGCCCGAAGGCGACCGGCCGGAGCGGGCGGACTTTGGGCAGGTGGTCTTGCGCGAGCGGCTGCTGGCGGCGCTGGCGCGCATCAACCCGCAGATTCCGGCTGCCGCGCTGGAGCAGGCGGCGCACACGCTGCAGACGGTGAGCGAGCCGCTGCTGGTGGTGCGCAACCGGGCGGTGCACCGGCTGCTGCTGGGCGGGGTGGACGTGAGCTTTGCCCAGGCCGATGGCGAGAGCAAGGTCAGCGATCTGGTCAGCCTGATCGACTTTGCACAACCATCGAACAACGAGTTTCTGGTGGTCAACCAGTTCACCGTGGCGGGCAGCAAGCAGCCGCGTCGGCCGGATCTGGTGGTGTTCGTCAACGGCCTGCCGCTGGCGGTGATCGAGCTGAAGAATCCGTCCAACGAGCAGACCGACATCTGGGACGCGTTCAACCAGCTGCAGACCTATAAGGACGAAGCGGCCGACCTGTTCAACTGCAACGCGGCGCTGGTGATCAGCGACGGCTTCACGGCCCGGGTGGGCTCGCTCACGGCCGATGCCGAGCGCATGCTGCCCTGGCGGACGATTGCCAACGAGAACGACCGCCCGCGCCTGCAGATGGAGCTGGAGACGCTGGTTCGCGGCTTCTTCAAGCCCGAGCTGTTCCTGGACTACGTGCGGCACTTTGTGCTGTTCGAGCAGGACGGCGACAGCATCGTCAAAAAGATCGCGGGCTACCACCAGTTCCACGCGGTGCGCGAGGCGGTGCGCGCCACCGTGATTGCCGCGCAGGATGCCGACAAGGGCCTGCTGGAGGTGCGCGAGGAACGCGCCACCTACGGCAAGGAGGTGCAACCGGGCTCGCGCAAGGCGGGCGTGGTGTGGCACACGCAGGGCTCCGGCAAGAGCATCACCATGGCCTGCTACGCGGGCAAGCTGCTGCAGCAGCCCGAGATGAAGAACCCCACCCTGGTGGTGGTGACCGACCGCAACGACCTGGACGGCCAGCTGTTCGGCACCTTCAGCGCCGCCAGCGACTTGCTGCGGACCACGCCGGTGCAGGCCACCGGGCGCGACGAGTTGCGGGACATGCTGGCCTCGCGCGAGGCGGGCGGCATCATCTTCACCACGGTGCAGAAGTTCGCCTTGCTGGAGGGAGAAGAGGTCCACCCGCTGCTCTCAGGCAGGTCGAACATCGTGGTGATGTCGGACGAGGCGCACCGCAGCCAGTACGGCATGAAGGGCCGGCTGGACACCAAGACAGGCAAGTACGTGTACGGCTACGCCAAGCACCTGCGCGACGCGCTGAAGAAGGCCACCTTCATAGGCTTCACCGGCACGCCGATTGCGCTGGAAGACAAGGACACGCGCGCGGTGTTTGGCGACTACGTCAGCATCTACGACATCCAGGACGCGGTGGACGATGGTGCGACGGTGCCGATTTTTTACGAAAGCCGATTGGCCAAGCTGGACGTGAAGCAGGCCGAGATCGACGCGCTCAATGCACAGGTGGATGAGGTCTTTGAAGATGAAGAAGACGTAGCCGTCCGCGAGAAGTCCAAAAGCGAATGGGCCGCGCTGGAAAAGCTGGTGGGTGCCGAGCCGCGCCTGCAGCAGGTGGCCAAGGACCTGGTGCAGCACTTCGAGGCGCGCATCAGCGTCATCGACGGCAAAGCCATGATCGTCTGCATGAGCCGCGAGATTTGCGTGCAGCTCTACAACGCCATTTGCGTGGGTGACGAGAAGACCAAAACCCCGCCTTTGAGGCCGGAATGGCACAGCGCCGACCCGGAGCAGGGTGCCATCAAGGTCGTGATGACCGGATCGGCTGCTGACGAGGCGCACCTGCAGCCACACATCTACACGAACCAGGTGAAGAAACGGCTGGAGAAGCGCTTCAAGGACCCGAAGGATGCCCTGAAGCTGGTGATCGTGCGCGACATGTGGCTGACGGGTTTTGACGCGCCGTCGTGTCACACCATGTACGTGGACAAGCCCATGAAGGGCCACAACCTGATGCAGGCCATTGCGCGGGTGAACCGGGTGTTCAAGAACAAGCCCGGCGGCTTGGTGGTGGACTACATCGGCATTGCCAACGAGCTGAAGGCTGCGCTGAAGGACTACACCGACTCCAAAGGCAAGGGCGACCCAGCGCACAACGCAGCCGAGGCGCTGGCGGTACTGATGGAGAAGATGGACATCGTGCGCGGCCTGATGCACGGCTTGGACTACAGCGCGTTCGCGACCAACGCGGTGCCGCTGCTGGTGCCGGCAGCGGAACACATCCTGGGCCAGAAGGACGGCAAGACCCGCTTCCTGGACACCATGACGGCGGTGAGCAAGGCGTTCTCGCTCTGCGGCACGCTGGACGAGGCCATCGAGCTGCGCCAGGAGATCGCTTTCTTCGCGGCCATCAAGGCAGCCATCAACAAGTTCACCACGGTGGACAAGAAGCGCAGCGATGCGGAGAAAAGCAGCGCGCTCAAACAGATACTGGACAACGCTATCGTGGCCGATGGGGTGGCCGACATCTTTGCGCTGGCGGGCTTGGACAAACCCAACATCGGGTTGTTGTCAGAAGAGTTCCTCGAAGACGTGCGGCAGATGAAGACCAGGAACCTGGCCGTGGAGCTGCTCGAAAAGTTGTTGCGCGACGAGATCAAGGCCCGGGCACGCAACAACGTGGTGCAGGAAAAGAAATACGGCGACCGGCTGCTGGAGACCCTGCGCAAGTACCACAACCGCGCCGTGGAAACCGCGCAGGTGATCGAAGAGCTGATCCAGATGGCCAAGGAGTTCCAGGCGGTGCTGGAGCGCGAAGCCGCACTGGGACTGAGCCCGGACGAGATTGCGTTCTACGACGCACTGGCCAACAACGAGAGCGCGGTGCGCGAGCTGGGCGACGACACCTTGAAAAAGATCGCCGTCGAAATCACCGAAAAGCTGCGCTCGAGCACGACGGTGGACTGGCAGGTGCGCGAGAGCGTGAGGGCTCGGTTGCGCATCCTGGTGCGCCGCACGCTGCAGCGGTGGAAGTACCCACCGGATCAGCAGACGGACGCCGTCGAGCTGGTACTGAAGCAGGCGGAAGAGCTGTCGAACGAATGGTCGAGATAGGAACCTGCAATGGGACGCTCATGAGTGGAAACAACATGCACGCCGAGACTTCTTCGGAGCCCATAAATAGAGTGACATGGACTTGGCAGGGGTTTCTAGCGGCGACGTCCGCCCTCGTGGGGGCGGCCGCAGTCCTCCTTCACCTGATTGGCAACGCGGTGCATCAGAGCTATCTCGACAAATGGGGCATCGACGCCGGTCAGTTTCCTAAGTCAACCGACTGGTTGGTGATCCAGGGCTATTACGGACTTTGGAACGCACTGGGTGTGGCGCTGTCGAGTCTCATGAGCAATGTGTTGTGGGTCATCGTCGCGGGGACGCTGCTGGCGCTTTATGTTGCTGCCTTGAAATCGAAATGGAATCCTCTGGAAGACTGGGAAAGCGAAATGCCGCGTTGGGTTGCTAGATGGCCGGAGTCGGTGCGTAAGGGACTGCTGCTGGCACTGATGGGCGGCTTCATTTCCATTGCCCTAATACCCGTGATGTTCTCGCTATTCGTATTCGCCGGTCTTCCGGCGCTTGTCGGACAAGGCATCGGGGAGGAACTTGCAGTGAGGCACGCACGTGACTTCTCGCGCGGGTGTGCCGCTTCAAAATCGGCGTGTATCCGGCTGCTGAAAGGTGGTGTCTTGGTGAGTGAGGGGTATTTGATCGATAGCTCGGGCTCGCATATCGCCCTACTGGATTCGACCCTGAAGAAGGCCCGTGTCATTGAGCGAGCAGGACTTGAGCTTCAAGCAACGCGATACCCGTAGCCCTGCACGATTCAAACGTTGTGTGTCTACAAAGCAAAAAGCCATAAGCGGCTGGTCGCTTATGACCGTAGGCCAATCCTTTGAAAATCAAAGACTTGGCTCTTTCTGTCAGTCACAAAAAGAGCTGGTTTGCAGAAAGGCTTGCAGAAACGATCAGACGTCGATGTTGCCGGCGCGCAAGGCGTTGGTCTCGATGAGGTCGCGGCGCGGCCCCACCTCGTCGCCCATCAGCATGGTGAACACGCGGTCGGCTTCGATGGCGTCGTCGATCTGCACACGCAGCTCGCGGCGGACTTAGGGGAGCCTGTCCCCCCGGGTCTCTATCGCGCCGGCGGCCGGTGGTGTGTTCGGTCGCCGCTATCGCCCGTATACCAGCCCCTCTACCCAAACTCCATTCAATTTCCCCAGCAGTTCAGCCGGCACCCGCTGATCCCCCCGCGCCGCCTCCAGCGTCGCGCGCATCGCCTCGGCAATGCGCTGCAGCGTTTGCGCGGGCTGGCTCACGCCACAGATGCGGCGCCCGAAGTCGATGAGTTCTTCGCGCGTGGGGTAGGCCTTGCTGTGGTGCCTGCCGGCGAACAGCTTGAGGGCCAGCGTGCGGTCGCTCAGCTCTGGCCCGCCGGGGTACTGGGTGTAGGTGTAGATGGCGGTGGTGACCACGTCGAACAGCGGGGCGAGCCGGATGTCGCTGGGGGTGCGGTAGAGCACGCCGAAGTTCTTGAGGTGGGCGTCGCCGTTGCGGACCATCACGGACAGGGCGACCTGCTCGAAGAAGCGATGCAGTTCGCGGGCCGGCAGCTGCAGCTGGCGCAACAGCTCGGCCACGCGCTGGTAGCTGCCCTGGTATTTGCGGTCTGACAGCACGTCGCGCACCCTCAGACCGGCCAGCGCCGCGATGTCTTCGAAACCCAGACGTTCGATGCGTCCGTCGGCAAGGGTGACGAGGTCGAAGCGGTCGAGGACGAGCATTTGCCCGTCGTGTGACAGATCAAAGCCCGGCGTCTCGATGCCGGCGCGGCGGGCAGCGCTCAGGCACAGAAACTCGTTGGCCGCGAGGCCCGGATAGGAAGGGCTGGCGGCTTTGACGATGAGCGAGGGAATGGGCACCGTGGGCCGGTCGGGCACCATGATCTTGGGTTGCATGCCGGCGATGCCGGCGCCGGTGCTCAGATAGGCAACCATGAGCTCGTTGAAAAGCTCGGGCGAGTAGCGGGTCTGCAGCAGTTCGGCTTTGCTCAGCGTCCTCGGCGCTGTGGGCTCGGGCATGTCGGGCAGGCTGTAGCCGAGTCGCCCAATGCCGTTGCGGCCCACCAGCGCCAGCAGGTGCATGGGCGTCATGGGCTGCTTGGGAAACAGCTGCCGGATCTTCATGAACAGATCGCCTTCGGGCAGGTTCTGGTCCATGGGCGGGAACAGGTCGCCGTCCTGCCAAGTCAGGCGTTCGCTGGCGGGCATGAGCAGCGCCACCGAGGGCTGGGCCGGGTCGGCGTCCAGGTAGCGGAATTCGTAGGTCGAACCTTTGAGCAACTGACCCGCCTGGGGATGGTCGCCGATAGCGACCTGCAGCTGACGCAGCTTTTCAGGCAGCGGGGCCATGGCCAGTCTTCCCGCTGTCGTCCAAGGGCTCGTCGTCGTCCATCTGGAAGCGCCGGGCCACCTCGGCGGCCGTCGGCAGGCCGGCCTTTTCGAGCCGCAAAGACAGGCCGAGTGCACCCAGCACGGCCAGCAGCGACGACACGGTGGTGTCTTCTCCGGCTTCGAGCCGGTAGACGACTTCGCGCACCTTGCCGGCCTTGGCGGCCAGCTCGGACTTGCTCAATCCCAAGGCCTCCCGCTGCAAACGCAGCTGAGCGCCCAGCTCGTCGGGAAGGCGGATATTGTCAGTCATGGCTTGCATTTTTGTCTTTCGAAGACATTTTTGCAAGTCATAACTTACATATGTTCAGGTGAGCAACGCCGTCAGCGGCACCGCTTCCACCTCCGACGCCAACGCATATCGGTGCAGCCCGGGATACACCACATACAGCGCATCCAGCTTCAGGTCTTCCAGCGCGATGCGCATGCTGGGCGTCAGCTTGGGTGCATCGCTGCGCTTGAACTCCACGCCGATGCGACGGTTGTCCTTGAACAGCAACAGGTCCAGCTCAGCCCCTTGGTGGGTGGCCCAGAAGTAAGCCTGATCGGGCTGGGCGATGCGCAGCACCTGCTCCAGCGCGAAGCCCTCCCAGCTGGCACCGCACAAGGGGTGCGCCAGCAGCTGCGGCAACGTCCGGATGCCCAGCAGCGCATGCAGCAGGCCGGTGTCGCGAAAGTAGATCTTGGGCGCCTTCACCTGCCGCTTGGCCAGGTTCTCGTGCCAGGGCTGCAGCTGACGAACCATGAAGGTCTGGGTCAGGTAGTCCAGATAGCGCCGCACGGTTTGTTCGCTGATGCCCAGCGAGCGCGCGGGCTCGGCGGCGTTCCAGGTCTGGCCGTGGTAGTGCGCCAGCATCTGCCAGAAGCGCGTCATCAACGGCGCGGGGGCGTTCATGCCCAGCAGCGGCAGGTCACCGCTCACATGTCGCTGGATGGCGGCGTGGCGCCACTGGGTGCTGACGGCGTCGTCCGGGGCCAGGTAGGCGGCCGGGAAGCCGCCGCGCAGCCAGAGTTGCTGCAGGGCTTCCGGGTCGGTGCCAGTCTCGCTGATGTCGAAGCCGCCAACCTCCAGCGTGACCGCGCGGCCGAGCAGCGATTCGCTCTTGTGCATTACGCGCGGCGCGGCGCTGCCCAACAACAGGTACTGGCCGTTCAGGTGCATGCGATCGGGCCGGTCCATCAGCACGCGCAGCGTTTCGGGCAAGGCGGGCAGGTGCTGGATCTTGTCGATCACGACCAGCCCGTTCAGGCCGGCGAGCGTGCTCATCGGGTCGGCCAGACGCTGGCGTGAGAGCGGGTCTTCGAGGTCGAAGTACTGGGGGCTGGCAACGTCGATGAACTGCCGCGCCAGCGTGGTCTTGCCGACCTGCCGCGGGCCGACCAGCTCGACCGCGCGGAAGGAGTTCAGCAGCCCGGTGAGCTGGGAAGTGAGTTGGCGGCGCTCGATGAACATGCCGCCACGATATCAAACACCATGAAATTCGGTGATGCCATAGCGGAATTTCATGGTCTTTGTCGGATGACAGGGAAAGTGAAAAGTGACCCGTTGATCTTCAATGGGTTTTTTCAGCAACCTTGTCAGCGATCAAGTCCCGAGTGACACAGATCGTGAAAAAGGCCGGCACCCCTGCCAAGACAAGTGAAAAAAACGTGACAGCTTATTTTCGCAAGCTGTCAAAGTAGTTGTTGGCGATACTCCGGTAGACGGACATATCGTGCTCAGATGCCCCTTCAATCGCCGACAACGGTTGGACGACACCTGGTCTCGCTTTGGCAGCGGCATCGTCGCGCTGAGTCGCCTCAGTGGTGGTCTTCAGGACGGACAACAGCCGCAGTTCAAGCTGTTGGCTCGCTCTGTTTTGATGCTTTGTCATGTTGGTCCTCACTAGGCAGAAGGCTAGGTAGCTGAAGGTCGTGGTTCTCGATTTCTGCAACGACAACCTCTTCGAGACGGGGGATCGCCTTGAGGCTGACCTGAGTCATGGGGATGGCCTCGATGCGCCCCTTCAATGCTAGCACCCCACGCTCCTTTCGAGTACCGCCCTCGAACAACTCTATGAAGCGGCGCGGTGCAATGCCGTCAAACTGACGAACCTGAACCTTGCCGCCCGCTTCGGTCGCTTCGGTGAGTGAGTCGTTGTGGAGACGGGTGGCCAAGCTCTTGCGGTAGGGCTCGATGTAGTGGATTTCCGAGATGCCCGCTGCCACCAGATGTCTGGCGCAGGAGTGACACGGATAGGTCGTAACGAAGATTTTGCCGCCTACAACCCGATCACCCGCGACGCGACTTGCCCCGAGAACTGCGTGCATTTCAGCGTGTACTGCCCGCGAAAACTCAATGAGGTCTTTGACACGGGTATCCCCAAGAATGGCGCTGACGGCTTGGTCCTTTTGCTCCTTGTTCAGCACACCGCTGCCGATCAGGCTCGCTACCACCTTGTCCGCGATGGCACTCTTTTCGGTGTCGTTATGGCAGCGCCCACCGATTTGGGCGAAGCAGCGCTCATCCTCCGCCGGCCTATCCGATTGAGGCCGCAACAGTCCACTTCCGACAGGCTTCATCCCGTAGAGACCGCCACCGCTCTGAGGCACGTCGTTCCATCCAACGGCCAATAGCTCGCCTGTGGAGCTGGTCACGGCGGCGCCCACCTGGCGAGACATGCATGCTGAGTTACGGGCTGCTGAGGCAGCTGCGTACATTGCAGTCTCTTCGGGGGTAGGGGTGATCACGCTGGTTCGGAATATCAGATCGAAGAAGCGACGGATTCGCTCGTTCAATTGAGCAACCGCCTTCGGTTCCGCGGGCCCTACCACGGAGTGTTCTACTCGCAAGAAGAAGTCGCATCGATGAAAGGTGTCTCGCACGGATTGCCCATGGTTGAACTCTTCGCCAGAGTCTGTATCGATAAGTTGGGCAATCTCTTGGCTGGTCAACTTTCCTGGTCGCTCAAGATTCGCGTGGCGAAGCTCCAGTGGCGAGAACACTCCCACAGCAAACAGCGCATCGCCATATATGAGACGGAGCAGGTCTAGCTCAGCCTTGTTCTTGACCGAGTCGATGACGTGACAGATCCGTTGATTCCGGATCTTCACAGAGCCCTTTTGGCTTTCTGCAACTACATCTTCGAATGGGCCGAAGTGTTTGTTGCGGTCGCCGCCGATTTTCGCGATAGCAAGTTTGGCCAGTACGTCCGCCCCGTATTCCTTCCGAAGCGCGTCACCAATAGCGATAAGTGAGTTGATCTCACGGAACTTGGACGAGGTGTCGACTGCAATGTCAACCTTCTTGGAATTTAGCCTGATCAGTTGGCTCAGTCGAACGGTCACGGTCTGATAGTTGAACTCCCTCAACGTGTTCGTGATTTGAGTAGCGGCCTCATGCAACGGAGAGCCTATAGGGCCGCACAGGGCAATCACCAACTCTGGCGTAAGGCTACCGGCCGCTTCGCCGGTAGCATCAACCTTCCGAGATTGAGCGCTTGGAACTGAGCTCTGTACTTGGGCCAAAGCTGACATAACTATCCCTTCTTTGTTTAAGAGGTGCAATCATCTCAACAACTGCATGAAGCAACACTAGCGATGCGCCTAGACGTATAGACAGAAATTATCTGATACCCCGTCAGTTTGGAGTTGACCCAGTTCCGTGGACGGGTATTGGTTTGATTCTCAAACCGTTTCGGATGTTGTCTCGGCATGCACGACGGCATCGTCGACAACATCAAACAGGGCCTGCTTGCTCCTTTCAAAGTTCAGCGGTGAGAGATAGCCCAGGCCGCTGTGGCGGCGCCTGGGGTTGTACCAGCCTTCAATCCAGGTGAAGACCGCCATGCGGGCCTGAGCCTTGCTCTGGAAGGTGTTGCGCTCGATGAGTTCGCCTTCCAGGCTGGCGAAGAAGCTCTCGGCCATGGCGTTGTCGTAGGCATCGCCCACCGTCCCCATCGAAGGGCGCACGCTCATCTGTCTGCAACGCTCCCCAAAGGCCAGGCTGGTGTACTGGCTGCCCTGGTCCGAATGGTGGATGACGCCTTTGGGTCTGCGCTGCTCCAGTGCCATGTCCAAGGCCGCCAGCACCAGGTCGGCGGTCATGCGCTCACCCATGGCCCAGCCCACAACGCGGCGACTCCAGACATCGATGACCACAGCCAGATAAAGGAAGCCCATCCAGGTCGGCACATAGGTCATGTCGGCCACCCACAGTTGATTCGGGCCACTGGCATGGAAACGGCGGTTGACCAAGTCATTGGCCGGTGCCTGACGCTTGTCGCGCTGGGTGGTCACGGTGCACCCTCGTCGCTTGCTGATGCCGTGGATACCAGCTCGCCGCATGAGACGCGCCACACGTTGGCGGCTGATGCGCTCGCCTTGCTCAATGAGTTCAAAGCGCACACGCGGCATTCCGTAGGACTCGTAGGAGTCCTGGTGAATCTGGCGGATGCGCTCGGTCATCACGGCATTGGCGATGCTGCGTTGCGAGGGAGCTCGTTCACGCCAGGCATAGAAACCGCTGGCAGAGACGCCAAGCACGCGGCACATGGTGCGCACGGGGAGGTCGGCCTGGTTTGCCATCACGAGTCCGAAGACTTCGTTGAAGTCGCATCGCTGCGACCGGCAAACCAGGCCGTAGCCTTTGCCAAGATGTCGCGCTCCATCTGAACCTGGCGCAACTGCCGGCGTAAGCGCACCAGCTCTTCCCGTTCGGCGGTGGTCAGGCCTTCCTTGCCAGGCAAAGGCTTGCCGTCATCGATGGCCGCCTGGCCAACCCAGTTGGTGATGGACTGCGCGGTGACACCGAACTCACGCGAGAGCTCTGCTGGTGAGCGACCGGCTCGAACGAGCTCGACCATCTGCTGACGGAATTCCGCCGGGTAAGGCGGGCGTACTTTGGACATTTGAGACTCCTTGAACACAAAGAATGATGTGTCCACGGAATCGGGTCAACTCCAACTCCAAACTGAGCCTTGGTTGTAATCTCGACATATGAAAAATCTGCTGTTTGCCGTGATTTCAGAAGAGCTGTCAGTCCGGGGCCTGCTGGTAGATCGCCATGAGCGGACCTAGTCACTAGATGCGGTGATGGCCTGATGGGTCTCCACACCAGTGAACAGCTCCACCTTTCACCTTGATATGGGTCCTCACAGGGCTGCACTCGTGAGTTGTTACCGGCGGCGATTCAACAGGTTGAGGGTCGGCTGCCTGCGAATGGCAGTCGGGCAGCGTAAGGAGCCAGTGTCTGCCGACGGGTCAACTCAAGGTGAGCACCATCGAACTGACGTTCAGTCTCTATGGCAGCGCATGTGCGAGCGGCGGCAATGCGGTGATCAGCTGCACGCATATGATCTGAACTGATGCAGAAGAGGATCATTGCCTTTCTAGAAAAATCTCCGCGCACCAAAGCCAGGGCGATCGCAGCCGAGCTTGGGCTGGATCGCGGCGAGGTGAATCGGTTCCTCCACGAGAACACCGACAAGTTTGCACAGGACGACGAGTACCAGTGGTCGCTGGTGGCGCCGTCCTGCAGAATCGAGTTCCCGGGTGATGGGTGGCTGACGGCCTGGCAATTCGAGAGCGCTTTGATCGATCGCGCCCCGCTGACATCTGCGTACCGGGAAGTCGTCTTCGCGCTTCGACATGGTGGGAAGCCGATGCTGGACTTCATTGCCAGACTGCTCGCCTTCTGCAATCAACTCGTGATCGCAGGAAAGACGGTGACGCTGGACTTCGGTGACTCCATCAGTACGCTGACCTACCTGAATCGGGTCGGCTTCTTTGACGTGCTTGACGGCTCGATTTCCGTTCTGCCTGAACGTCCGAGCGGCGACCTCGCACGGGAATTCCAGGGCAATAACCAGGGCGTGATCGAGTTCCGCCTGATCGATCCTGACAATCCGGACGAGAACATCCCAAAGCTCCTCAGGAACAGCTTTGTGGCTTGTGCTGACAAGAGCTACTCACAGGCCGCTTTCACGATCTTGGCCGAGTTGTTTGACAACGTCCGGGATCACTCCGCTACGGGCTCTCCCGGCTTCGCCTGCCTTCAGTTCTACCCTAAGGGCCGCAAGATCCAGGCCGTCATATCGGACAATGGCCTCGGCATCGTCGGAACGCTTGCACCGGTTGTGCCTGTGAAGTATCCCGAGGTGGCGCGCGCCATGGCCTCGGCGCCGCATCCTGGGGTTGCTCTGTTGAAAGAGGTGTTCAGCAAAGGCATGCTGAGCCAGAAGGACGATGACGGACGAGGCATCGGTCTGAAGCGTTCTGGAGACTTCGCGAAGAAGTTCAAAGCGAGGATTTCTGTACGGCAAAGCGACTTCGAACTGCGCATTCATCATGACGATGGTGCGGTCGACTTCAAGCACCGTGGGAACCTCGCCCTCTTGCAAGGAACTCACATCTGCTTCGAATTCAAACTTGACTCGAACGTCAAGTCTGCTTAAATTAATACGATGAACCAGAACTGTGTCGTCGCGAAACTGCTCGATTTCACTACCAACGCGAACCCGTACGGCAACGTTGAAGGCAAGGCGGTTTTTCGCAAGCTCGTTGACTTTGTAGACGCGAATCCCCAAGCGACAGTGATCGGGATTTCGCTCGCCGGCATCGAGTCGACGGACGCGTCGTTCCCACGAGAAAGCGTTGTGGCTCTCGCCAAGCACTTTCGTGGCGAGAAGGGCGTCTTCTTGACGGACCTGCATGACCGCGACCTGATCGACAACTGGACCTATGCCGCGAGGGCGAAGGATCAGCCGATGGTGATTTGGAACGACGACTCGTTCGAAATCATCGGGCCAGAGCTGAACAGCTCCACGCGCACCCTGGTTGAGTACGTTCTGGACAAGCGCTCGGTCCTGGCATCTCAAGCAGCGACCGACCTCGGCTTGTCGGTGCCGAACGCCAGCACGCGCCTCAAGGGACTGGTCGCCGCAGGGTACTTCTTGCGGGCTGAAGAAGCCGCGGGCTCAGGCGGTATCGAGTTCAAGTACCGCGCAATCCGCTGATCTGGTTAAACAGCTTGCGTTAAGCAGAAATTCTGTGATATGCTGAGAGCACTCGGCGGCTGGTAAAGCTGCAAGAGCACTTAAACAGCTTAATTTAACCAGATGAAAAGGTTCGCCATGAGCACCCTGTCTACCTCTCCCGAAACTCTGAACATCCCAAGCCAGCAGCACCAAGCGCACGTCGTGCGCGAAGACGCTGACGGCTTGGAATCGTTCACCTACCCATACCGGCCCACGGGCGCGGACATCCTCCGTTCCGCGGGACGCCCCGTGGACGCCGACCAGGTCGTCATGCAGATCCTGCGCGGCGGCGGCTTGGAAGATGTGCGACTGGACGAGGCGGCCGACCTCGCGCTGGGCGACAAGTTCGTCTTCGGTTTGGGCGACCGCCTGTTCCGGTACATGCTCAACGGCAAGCAGTGCATCTGGCCGCAACGGTACATCTCGGCACATCTGATCCTGGACTTGGCGGGCGTCGACCATGACCACTCGGTCAAGCTGATTCGAGATGGAGCGGAAGTCTTTCTGGCGCCCACGGAAGTCGTCGATCTGTCCCAGCCCGGCTTGGAGCACTTGAAGACCGTCAAGCACGAATGGATCCTGATCGTTGGCGGCGTGCCGCTCACGTACACGACGCCGTTGGTGAAGGTCGAGGAAGCGCTGCAGCGGGCCAAGTTCGACACCACCAAGGCGTGGAACATCTACTTGATCGTTCGTGGGCAGGAAAAGCAGGAGGTCCAGCTGAGTTTCATCGTCGACCTGCGAACGCCTGGCATCGAGAAGATCCGCGTCACGCCGAAGAACGTCGGCAACGGTGACGCCCAAGCCACAGCAGTGCGACGCGACTTCGCACTCTTGCCCGACGACGTCGAGTATCTGGACAAGAAGGACCTGCGGTGGGAGACGGTACTCGACATCGAGCGCCGCTGGTTGCTGATCCACGACTTCGCGCTACCCGAGGGATACATGCCCGCCAGGACGCTGCTGGCACTGGACATCCCCAAGGACTACCCCGCAGCGCAAATCGACATGTTTTATTTCGCGCCCGCCGCGGCGCTGGTCAGTGGCCGCGAGATCCCGAGGGTTCAAATCACGGTGGTAATCCACGGCACCACCTTTCAAGGCTGGTCGCGACACCGGAACGAGCCGCACCTGTGGGATCCATCCACAGACTGCGTGCGAACTCACATGGCGCTGGTGGAGTCATGCCTCGCGAAGGAGCTGGAGCAATGATCCCGCGCATAACATTGAGCTTGATGGCTCGGGATCATGGTCGCCTGCAGGCCCATCTTTTCCCCAGCGACGGCAAGGAAGCGGCCGCAGTTCTGGTGTGCACCCGAGTACCGGGGCAGCGGGTCAGGCTGTTGGTGCGCGACGTCTTTCCGGTCCCCCATGATGAATGCGCCGAACGCTCCGACCTCAAGCTGACCTGGCCCGGCGCTTACCTAGAAAAGGCGATCGACGTGGCCCAGGCCGGCTCGGACTGCATCGTCCTGATGCATTCGCACCCGAGCGGCTTTGCGGCGTTCTCACAGGCGGACGATGACAGCGATCAGGTGGTCATGCCTTGCCTGCACGACGCCGTCGCTGCTCCGTGGCATGGCTCCGCCGTGATGGTCCCCTCCGGCAGCATCTTTGCCAGGTTGTACAGCGGCGAGATGGCTGAGCAACCGGTCGATCTAGTCTCGGTCGCAGGGGATGACCTTCAATATTGGTGGCGCGACGACCTCAGCGACACGGCCGCCCGGCCGATGGCGTTCACGTCTGACATGACCTGCGAGCTCAGCAGGCTCACGGCAGTGGCTATCGGCTCTTCTGGAACGGGATCGCCCACAATCGACCAACTGAGCCGTCTCGGCTTCGGTAAGGTGCTCACCATCGACCATGACCTCGTCGAAGACCGCAACCTGAACCGGATTCTGAACGCCACGATGGCCGATGCAGTTGCGAAGCGACCCAAGGTCAGTGTGATGGCTGAGCGGCTCAACCCAATCCGATCTGCCCCGTTCCTCGAGGGCATCGACGCCAACGTGATGTCCCGCAGGGCGGTACTGGAGGCGGCGCGGGCTGACGTGATCTTCTGCTGCGTCGATTCGCTTCGCGCGCGCATGGTGGCGGATCGCCTGTCCGCGGCATTCCTGTTGCCTTTGTTCGACGTTGGGGTCCTCATCCCGACCCGCGGACAAGGTGCCGACCTGGCTATCGCCGAGGTGACGGGACGGCTCGACTACGTCTATCCGGGTGGCAGCACCCTGGGCGATCGTGGCGTCTACACCCCCGCATCGCTGCAGGCCGAGTACTTGGGCGAAGCCGACCCTGCCGCCCACGCAGCGCAGCGTCGAGCGGGATACATCCAAGACCACCCGGAAGAGGCCCCCTCCGTGATCGCTCTCAACATGCGGGCAGCAAGCGCCTGCGTCATGGAGTTCATCGCGCGCGCCTACCCCTTCCGGCACAGCCACAACGCGAACTACGCGCGTACGCGCTTCATGCTTGCCGAGTGCGTCGAAGAACACACGAAAGAGTCGGCGTTCACTTCCAGGCATTCCGCGCTGCTGGCCATGGGCAGCAAGGAACCGCTTCTCGGCCTTCCAGTGCTGGGCGAGGAGGGCTAGCCCATGTTCGGCCTCATGTCGAAGTGGAGAGCGATTGTCGAGCTGCTCGCTCCCGCTCGGAAGGTCGTGCGGATCGAAGCTGACGCTCCTCCCGAGCACATGCCGGCTCGCCATCTCGTCTTGCTAACTGAAGGGTCGGAGGAGTGGTCGGTCGTGATGCTGTGTCCTTGCGGATGCGGCGACAACGTCGAACTTCCCTTGTTCGCCGAGGCCCGACCACGTTGGCATCTGCGAACAGACGCACGTGGTCGAGCGACTCTTCACCCCTCGATCTGGCGCAAGGATGGGTGCAGGTCGCACTTCTTTGTACGCGCTGGTAGGGTTTCTTGGGTCAATTGAGTGAGGGCATTGTCGATGCTAAGCACTTGGTCAACATGCCTTCGCTGCACGCGGTCAAAGCGGTTCAAGGCAGCAGGAGCGTCGACTGGCCAGTTCGGACGCTGCAAAGACAGCGGAGTTGTACGGCTAACCATTCACGAAACCGGAGCGGTCATCGAAGGAGCAGGTCCGCGCACGACTGCTTTCGGCCAGAGCAGCCTCTCAGATGCCGAGACCGAGCGGCAGCACCCAGTCTTTCACTGTCAGCCATTCGGCGGTTCAAAGGGCCAGTAGCAGCACCTTTGCAACGACAGATCTGGTAACGAAGAGGGCCAAGAAGGGCGCTTGTGGATCTGCAGGTCCATCAAGGCCACCCCAATAGGATTTTCCGTGGTCCAGTTTGTGCCGGCTCTTGAGGAGCCTGCGAGACGCTGCCGGGTTTTTGCAATAAGTCTGTCAGTAGTTTTTCACTAACTTGGCAAAGTTTTCACTTTCTCTGTCACCCGACATCTTCAAACGTCGATGTTGCCCGCCCGCAACGCGTTGGTCTCGATAAAGTCCCGCCGCGGCTCCACCTCGTCCCCCATCAGCATCGTGAACACGCGGTCCGCCTCGATCGCGTCGTCGATCTGCACGCGCAGCAGGCGGCGGACCTGCGGGTCCATGGTGGTTTCCCACAGCTGTTCTGGGTTCATTTCGCCCAGGCCCTTGTAGCGCTGGCGGGCGGTGGTGCGTTCGGCTTCGCCGATCAGCCATTGCATGGCCTGGCGGAAGTCGTTCACCTTTTCTTCCTTCTGCTTGTCGCCTTCGCCGCGCTGCACCTTGGCGCCATCGCCCAGCAGGCCGCGGAAGGTATCGGCTGCGGTGGCCAGGGCAGCGTAGTCGGCACCGTGCACGAAGTCCTGCGTGAGGATGCTGCTCTTGATGTTGCCGTGGTGGCGGCGGCTGATGCGCAGGATGGGTTTGTCGCTGCGCACGTCGAATTCGCCGGCCACTTCGGGCGGTACGCCGGTGGTGCTCAGTTCGGCCAGTTTGGCCTGCATGGCGGCAGCGCTGGCTTCGGCTTCTTCCACCGTGTCGAGCTTGACGACCACACCATCGGCAATCGCGCGCAGGGCCTCGGCATCCATGAAGTTGGAGAGGCGGTCGATCACGCGTTCGGCGGCCTGGTGCTTGCGCGCCAGTTCGGCCAGCGTGTCGCCGTCGAGCGTGGTGCTGGTGGCGCCCCCGGTCTGCACCTTGGCGCCGTTCAGGGCGATGCGCAGCAGGAACTGGTCCAGCGCGGGCGCGTCCTTAAGGTACAGCTCTTCCTTGCCGTTCTTGACCTTGTACAGCGGCGGTTGCGCGATGTAGATGTGGCCGCGTTCGACCAGCTCGGGCATCTGGCGGTAGAAGAAGGTCAGCAGCAGGGTGCGGATGTGCGCGCCGTCGACGTCGGCATCGGTCATGATGATGATGCGGTGGTAGCGCAGCTTGGCGACGTCGAAGTCGTCCTTGCCTTCACCGCTACCGTGGCCGCCTTCGCCACCGCCGGCCTTGCCGATGCCGGTGCCCAGCGCGGTGATGAGGGTGAGGATTTCGTTGGACGACAGCAGTTTCTCGTAGCGTGCTTTTTCCACGTTCAGGATCTTGCCGCGCAGCGGCAGGATCGCCTGGAACTTGCGGTCGCGGCCCTGCTTGGCGGAGCCTCCGGCGGAGTCGCCCTCCACGATGTAGATCTCGCACAGCGCCGGGTCTTTTTCCTGGCAGTCGGCCAGTTTGCCAGGCAGGCCCATGCCGTCGAGCACGCCCTTGCGGCGTGTCATCTCGCGCGCCTTGCGCGCGGCTTCGCGGGCGCGGGCGGCCTCCACGATCTTGCCGCAGATGATCTTGGCGTCGTTCGGCTTTTCCTGCAGGTAGTCGGTCAGCAGGCGGGCCACCACGTCTTCCACCGGGCCGCGCACTTCGGAGCTGACCAGCTTGTCCTTGGTCTGGCTGGAGAACTTGGGCTCCGGTACCTTGACCGACAGCACGCAGCACAGGCCTTCGCGCATGTCGTCGCCGCTCACTTCGACCTTGGCCTTCTTGGCGAAGTCGTTTTCTTCGATGTACTTGTTGATGACGCGGGTCATCGCGGCGCGCAGGCCGGTCAGGTGGGTGCCGCCGTCGCGCTGCGGGATGTTGTTGGTGAAGCAGAGCACCTGCTCGTTGTAGCCGCTGTTCCACTGCATGGCCACCTCGACACCGATGTTGGTGCCCTGGTCGCTGGTGCGGTCGCCCAGCGCGTGGAAGCAGTTGGGGTGAAGCACCTGCTTGCCCTTGTTGATGAACTCCACGAAGCCCTTGACGCCACCGGCGCCGGAGAAGTCGTCTTCCTTGCCGCTGCGCTCGTCCTTGAGGCGGATGCGCACGCCGTTGTTCAGGAACGAGAGTTCGCGCAGGCGTTTGGCCAGGATCTCGTAGTGAAAGTCGTTGTTCTCTTTGAAGATCTCGGTGTCGGGCAGGAAGTGCACCTCGGTGCCGCGCTTCTCGGTCTGGCCCACCACCTTCATCGGCGAGACTTCGACACCGTCCTTCATCTCGACGATGCGGTTCTGCACAAAGCCGCGCGCGAACTCGATCTGGTGCACCTGGCCTTCGCGGCGCACCGTCAGGCGCAGCCACACGGACAGCGCGTTCACGCAGGACACGCCCACGCCGTGCAGGCCACCCGAGACCTTGTAGCTGTTCTGGTTGAACTTGCCGCCCGCGTGCAACTCGGTCAGCGCGATTTCAGCGGCCGAGCGCTTGGGCTCGTGCTTGTCGTCCATCTTGACGCCGGTCGGGATGCCGCGGCCATTGTCGGTGACGCTGATCGAGTTGTCGGTGTGTATGGTGACGACGATGTCGTCGCAGTGGCCGGCCAGCGCCTCGTCGATGGAGTTGTCCACCACCTCGAACACCAGGTGGTGCAGGCCGGTGCCGTCAGACGTGTCGCCGATGTACATGCCCGGGCGCTTGCGCACGGCTTCCAGGCCTTCCAGGATCTGGATCGCGCCTTCGCCATAACCCTCGCTGGCGCCGGCCTGGTGGGCGTCGATCTTGGGCTGGAAATTGGAGCTGTCGGCGCCGGCTTCACCGGTGTGGACGGCATCGTTTCCGGAATCGGCGGGCTTGTTGGCTTCGGACATGGTGAATTTCTCTGACTTCTAGAAACGCCAAACCCGCTGGTCAGCGGGTTGGCATGCAAGGTGACTGCGGTGGTGAACGCGTCAAATGCGCATTGGCATCACGACGTACTTGAACGCGTTGTCGTCGGGGTTGGTCACCAGCGCGGAGCTGTTGCCGTCCTGCAGTTCGATGCGGACCATTTCCTGGCCCATGTTCTGCAGCGCGTCGATCAGGTAGGTGACGTTGAAGCCGATTTCGATGGCGTCGCCACCGTAGTCGATGTCGAGTTCGTCCACCGCTTCTTCCTGCTCGGCGTTGCTCGACGCCACGCGCAGCGTGCCGGGCTCGACGTTCAGACGCACGCCCTTGAATTTTTCGCTCGTCATGATGGCGGTTCGCTGCAGGCTGGCCAGCAGCGGCTGGCGGCCCAGCGTGACGATGTTCTTGTGGTTCTTGGGAATGACGCGGTTGTAGTCGGGGAACTTGCCCTCGACCAGCTTGGTGACGAACTCCATGCCGTCGAAGCTGAACTTGGCCTGGTTGGCGGCGAACTGCAGTTCGATGGCGCCGTCCTTGTCGGACAGCAGGCGCTGCAGCTCCAGCACCGTCTTGCGCGGCAGGATCACTTCCTGCTTGGGCACTTCCACTTCCAGTTCGGCGCTGGCGAAGGCCAGGCGGTGGCCGTCGGTGGCCACCAGGCTGAGCTTCTTGCCTTCGGCCACGAACAGGATGCCGTTGAGGTAGTAGCGGATGTCGTGCACCGCCATCGCGAACGAGACCTGGCTCAGCAGGCTCTTGAGCGCCTTCTGCGGCACGCTGAAGGCGGGGCCGAAGCTGGCCGACTCCTGCACCAGCGGGAAATCCTCGGCCGGCAGGCTCTGCAGCGTGAAGCGGCTCTTGCCGCCCTTGAGCACCAGTTTGCCGCCGGTGTTCTCCAGGCTCACGGTCTGGTCGGCGGGCATGGTGCGCAGGATGTCGATCAGCTTGCGCGCGCCCAGCGTGGTGGCGAAGCTGCCGTCGTCACCGCCGAGCTCGGCGGTGGTGCGGATCTGGATTTCCAGGTCGCTGGTGGTCAGCTGCAGGGCCGGGCCGGTCTTGCGCAGCAGCACGTTGGCCAGGATCGGCAGGGTGTGGCGGCGTTCGACGATGCCCGCCACGGACTGCAGGGCGGCCAAAACCTTGTCCTGGGTCGACTTGAAAACGATCATGTTGCTCTTTCGCTCTGGGACCAATACCGAATCACGCTATTTTCACCATTTTGCATGGCCGTTCCCGGAGGGCGCCGCCGCGCCGTTCCGGGGCCGGGAAATCAGCCCTTGAGCGTCTGCTCCAGCACATGCAACTGCTGGTTCAGTTCGCTGACCTTCTGCCGTTCCGCCGCGATCTTGCGCACCGCGTGCAGCACGGTGGTGTGGTCGCGGCCGCCGAACAGTTCGCCGATCTCGGGCAGGCTTTTCTGGGTGAGTTCCTTGGCGAGGAACATGGCAATCTGGCGCGGGCGGGCAATGCTGGCCGGCCGCTTCTTGGAATACATGTCGGCGACCTTGATCTTGTAGTAATCGGCCACCGTCTTCTGGATGTTCTCGACGCTGATCTGCCGGTTCTGGATCGACAGCAGGTCCTTGAGCGCGTCGCGGGCGAGCTGGATCGACACGTCCTTCTGGTTGAAGCGCGAGTAGGCCAGGATCTTGCGCAGCGCGCCTTCGAGCTCGCGCACGTTGGAGCGCACATTCTTGGCCACGAAGAACGCGACTTCCTCAGGCATTTCGGCGCCCTCGGCGGCGGCCTTGTTGATCAGGATGGCCACGCGCATTTCCAGCTCGGGCGGCTCGATGGCCACCGCCAGCCCCGAATCGAAGCGCGACACGAGGCGTTCGTGGATGTCGGTCAGACCCTTGGGGTAGGTGTCCGAGGTCATCACGATGTGGCTCTTCTTGGCCAGCAGCGCTTCGAAGGCGTTGAAAAATTCCTCCTGCGTGCGCTCCTTGCCGGCGATGAACTGCACGTCATCGATCAGCAGCAGGTCCAGCGAGTGGTAGCGCTGCTTGAACTCGTCAAACGTCTTGCGCTGGTACGACTTGACCACATCCGTCACGAACTGCTCGGCGTGGATGTACAGAACCTTGGCCTGCGGCTTGTCGGCCAGCATCTGGTTGCCGATGGCGTGGACCAGGTGGGTCTTGCCCAGGCCCACGCCGCCGTAGATGAACAGCGGGTTGTACAGCTGGCCCGGCGAGCCGGCCACGTGCATCGCGGCCGCGCGGGCCATGCGGTTGGCCGAGCCTTCCACCAGCGTGGTGAAGGTCAGCTGTGGGTTCAGGCGCGAGCGGTTGGGCGCCGGCACTGCGGCTTCCACCGGTGTCGCCACGTCGGGCAGTTCGGACAGCACCTGGTCTTGCATCGTGCGCGGAGCAGGGCTTGTACGGACGGGGGCTTCACGCGGAGCGAGTGCCAACTCCAGAACAACGGGGCGGCCCTGTACGGCCTCCAGCAAGGCCGTGATGCGGGCTGCGTACTGGGCGCGGACCCAGTCCATCTTGAAGCGGTTGGCGACTTGCAGCGTCAGCTTGCCGCCGTCGTCCGACACCTGCGCGGCGAGTGGGCGGATCCAGGTGTTGAACTGCTGCTGCGGGATTTCCTGTGCCAGAAGGTCGACACAGGCTTGCCACAGCGAAGGGGCTTCGCTGTCGGTGGTCATGGGGGAGAGGCCCTCGATCATGCAAACGGGAGAAAAACGCGCTCTTGTGGACAAATGGCTCGGGGCGGGTCCGGGATTGTACGTTGCCAAGGGGACTTATCCACACCGTGCGGCCGATGTGGAGAACCCCTCCGTGCCCGGGTCGGAAACCCCGTTGAGCGGGGGTGACTTGCCGGAACACCCCATTTCTGGCGATAATTGCGGGTTTTCCTCTAACTTGAGACGCCCTGGCACTGCCCGGGCCTGCACTGCCATGGCAATGAAACGTACTTACCAGCCGTCGAAGACCAAGCGCGCCCGCACCCACGGGTTCCTGGTGCGCATGAAGACCCGCGGTGGCCGCGCGGTCATCAACGCTCGCCGCGCCAAGGGCCGCAAGCGCCTGGCCGTCTGAGGTCAGGACCGAGGCCAGAAAGGTGCCGGACCCGCATGACTGCTGGGCCGGTGCTCTGCACGCGGGTGCTTCGGCCGGTGGACTGATGCAGCGCATTCGGTCGAAGCCGCAGTTCCAGGCCACACTGGCAGGCCCTCCGGTGGCCAAAACGCCCCACTTTGCCTTGCACCGCGCGGCCCTCGACGGCCAGCGGGATGGTCGGCTGCTGTTTCCGGCAGCCGACACCTGGTTGGGGGTGATGCTGCCCAAGCGCTGGGCGCGCCGCGCGGTGACGCGCAACGCCATCCGCCGCCAGATCTACGAAGTGGCTCGACACACTGCCGGCCTGCCGCAGGCCGCGCTGGTGGTGCGTCTGCGCGCCACGTTCAGCCGCGACCAGTTCGTCAGCGCCTCGTCGGATCTGCTCAAGCGTGCGGTGCGCGCCGAGTTGCAGCAACTGCTGGGTCGTGTCGCGCGCCCGGCCGTTCCTGCGCCGACCGCGCCCGAGGTGCCCCATGCTGGCTGATTGGCCCCGCCGCGCGCTGGTTGGGCTGGTCAAGGCCTATCGCTTGCTTCTGAGCCCCTGGATCGGCAATGATTGCCGGTTCGAACCCACCTGTTCGGTGTACGCCATCGGCGCTCTGGAGCGCCATGGGGCCCTGGCGGGTACCTACCTGATGCTGCGACGCATCGGCCGCTGCCATCCCTGGTGCGATGGTGGCCACGATCCGGTGCCGGAGCGTCCGCCCCGCCTGTTCAGCCGCCTGGTGGCGGCTTCTCCTGAAGAAAAGAAGATCCCGTCATGAACGACATCCGCCGTTCCATCCTCTGGGTGGTCTTTGGTTTCTCGATGGTCCTGATCTGGGACAAGTGGCAGATCCACAACGGGCGGCAGCCGACCTTCTTCCCTTCGGCGTCCGTGTCGGCGCCCAAGGATGCGGGGGCCGCACCGGCCGCTGCCGCCGCCGATGCCAGCCTGCCGGCGGCCAGCGGTGCTGCCGGCGTGGGCACGTCGGCCCAGGCGCCAGCCGACGCACCGGCGCCGGTGACGGTCAGCCACGAGGTCAGCACCGATGTGTTCAAGCTCACCTTCAACAGCGAAGGTGGCTCGCTCGTCGGCGCCACCCTGCTCAAGCACGCCAGCGGCCAACTGGGCACCGCGCCCTTCCAGTTGCTGACCCAGGACGCCAACCACACGTATGTGGCGCAGAGTGGCCTGATCGGCGGCGCGTTCCCCAACCACAAGACGCCGATGACCCTGGTGCCGGGGCCGATCACGCTGGCCGATGGCCAGGACACGCTGACCGTGAAGTTCGAGTCGGCCGAGGTGGGGGGCGTCAAGCTGGTCAAGACCTACACCCTGCGGCGCGGCAGCTACGAAATCGGCGTGAGCCACGAGGTGATCAACGCTGGCGCCGCAGCGGTCACGCCGCAGCTGTACGTGCAGCTCGTTCGCGACGGGCGCAAGGCCGAAAGCGAAACCCCCTTCTATTCCACCTTCACCGGGCCGGCGGTTTACACCGACACCCAGAAGTACCAGAAGGTCGAGTTCAAGAAGATCGATGACAACAAGGCCGATTTCGAAAAGAGCGCCACCAGTGGCTATGTCGCCATGGTGCAGCATTACTTCGCCTCAGCCTGGCTGCTGGGCAATGGGGTGGCGCGCGAAAACTTCGTGCGCAAGGTGGACAACAGCCTTTACGCGGTCGGTGCCATCACCACGCTGGCGGCGGTCGAACCGGGTCAGAGCCTGAAGCTGGACGCCGGGCTGTTCGTCGGCCCCCAGGAAGAAAAGGTGCTGGAGAAGATCGCGCCCGGCCTCGAACTGGTCAAGGACTACGGCTGGCTGACCATCCTGGCCAAGCCGCTGTACTGGCTGCTGGAGAAGATCCACGGCTTCGTGGGCAACTGGGGCTGGTCCATCGTGCTGCTGGTGGTGCTGATCAAGGCCGCCTTCTACTGGCTCAATGCCAGCGCCTACCGCTCCATGGCCAAGATGAAGGCGATCAACCCCCGCATCATGGAAATGCGTGAGCGCCTGAAGAACAACCCGCAGGCCATGCAGCAGGAAATGATGAAGATGTACCGGGAGGAAAAGGTCAACCCGCTGGGTGGCTGCTTCCCGATCCTGATCCAGATCCCCGTGTTCATTGCCCTGTACTGGGTGCTGCTGTCGTCGGTGGAAATGCGCAACGCGCCCTGGATCGGCTGGATCACCGACCTCTCGACCAAGGACCCGTTCTTCGTGCTGCCGGTGGTGATGGCCATCACCACCCTGGTGCAGACCGCGCTGAATCCGCTGCCGCCGGACCCGATGCAGGCCAAGCTGATGTGGCTGATGCCGCTGGTGTTCTCGGTGATGTTCTTCTTCTTCCCGGCCGGCCTGGTGCTGTACTGGATCACGAACAACATCCTGACCATCACACAGCAGGCCTACATCAACAACAAGCTGGGCGTGCCGCTGAAGATCACCAACCCGTTCGAGCTGTTCAAGAAATAACCCCCTGCGCCGCTGTCGCGGCGTCCCCTCAGGGGGCCGATGCTGGCGGCCCGGCCAAGCCGGTTCCGCGGCATCCTGGACAGGGACACTTCGCTCGGCTGGGCCTGCTTTGGCAGGCCCTTGCTGTTTCTGAAACCCTCTGCCGCAGAATCCGACCATGCTTGCCGCCTCGCGCGATCCCATCGTTGCCATCGCCACCGCACCCGGGCGTGGGGCGGTGGGTATCGTGCGGGTGTCGGGCCAGGGGCTGATGGCTTTTGTGCGGGCGCTGATCGGGCGCGCACCCCGGGCGCGCGAAGCGACCTACCTGCCGTTCCCCGATGCGGCGGGCCAGCCCATCGACCATGGCCTCGCCCTCTGGTTTCCCGGGCCGCACTCCTACACCGGCGAAGACGTGCTGGAACTGCAGGGCCACGGCGGGCCGGTGGTGCTGCAACTGCTGCTGGCGCGTTGCCTGCAGGTGGCGCAGAGCCTCGGCGCCGATGGCCAGCCGCTGCTGCGTGGCCTGCGCCCGGCGCGGGCGGGCGAGTTCACCGAACGCGCTTTTCTCAACGACAAGCTCGACCTGGCCCAGGCCGAGGCCGTGGCCGACCTCATCGACGCCAGCACCGAAGCGGCGGCCCGCAGCGCAAGCCGTTCGCTGGCGGGGGTGTTTTCCGAACGCATCCACACGCTGCGCGACGCGCTCATCCACCTGCGCATGCTGGTGGAGGCGACGCTGGATTTTCCCGAAGAGGAAATCGATTTTCTGCAAAAGGCCGACGCGGCGGGCCAGCTCGGACGCCTGCGCACACAGCTGGCGGCGGTGCTGAACGAGGCGCGCCAGGGCGCGCTGTTGCGCGACGGGCTTCAGGTGGTGATTGCCGGGCAACCCAACGCGGGCAAGAGCTCGCTGCTCAATGCGCTGGCGGGTGCCGAGCTGGCCATCGTCACGCCCATCGCGGGCACTACCCGCGACGTGGTGCAGCAGACCATCCAGATCGAAGGCGTGCCCTTGCACGTGATCGATACCGCCGGCCTGCGCGACAGTCCGGAGGTGGACGAGGTCGAGCGCATCGGCATCGCGCGCGCCTGGGACCAGATCGGCCAGGCCGACGCGGTGCTGTTCCTGCACGATCTCAGCCGCTGCGACCAGCCGGCCTACCAGGCTGCCGACGCCGGCATCGCGGCCGGGCTGCCCGCAAACGTGACGGTGCTGCACGTCTGGAACAAACTCGACCAGTGCGCGCCCGGTGCCCGGCCGCTGCTGGCGCAGGCAGGTGCCGATGGCGGGCTGGCGCTTTCGGCGAAGCAGGGCGAAGGCCTGGAAGCCTTGCGCCAGCGCCTGCTGCAACTGGCTGGCTGGCAGCACGCGGGCGATGGCCTGTTCATGGCGCGCGAGCGCCACCTGCAGGCACTGCATCGGGTGCGCGCCCACCTCGACGCGGCCAGTGACTGGCTGGCGGCGCAGGCCGAACACCTCGATCTGCTGGCCGAAGAGCTGCGCCTGGCCCAGCAGGCGCTGGGCGAGATCACCGGCGAGTTCAGCGCAGACGACCTGCTGGGTGAGATTTTTTCGCGCTTCTGCATCGGCAAGTGACCGTGCCCGCATGCCGTGCTGCGGTGTGCCGCCGGGAGCGCAGGTGTAAGCGGCGGTAAGGACCTCTTGCACCGGTGGGTCTGTCGGCCTTACCGTGTGGCGCATGAACACCCTGTTGCGCCCCGCAGCGCGCGCCGACATCCTGGCACTGGCTCAGGCCGTGCGCAGCAGCGGCGCGCTCGATGCCTTGCCCCTGAACCTGTCCGAGGTGCAGTGGCTGACTTTGGGCGACTACGTGCAGTCCATGGGCCTGGAGGGCGGGCAGGTGCTGATCGAGCAGGGCGTCAAGGAGCGCACGGTGTATTTCGTCGAAAGTGGCAGCCTCACCGTGCACTACGAAGACCACCGCGAGCGCGTGCGCATGGCCATTGTGGGCGCAGGTTCGGTACTGGGGGAGGGGGCGTTTTTCAGCCACCTGCCCCGCTCGGCCACGGTGAATGCGAGTGTCCCCTGTCGGCTCTGGTGCCTGACGCCGCTGCGCTTTCGCGAACTGGGCACGCGCCACCCGGAGATCGCGCTGGATCTGTCCATGGCCATGTCGGCCGTGCTTGCGCGGCGCCTGTACAACCGCCCCAAACGCGTCGCGGTGACCTGAGGTCGAATTGTCGGGCCGAGCGGTTCAATGGGGCGCGGCATCTGCCGATATAAGACGAAAAACCTCGTTGGCGCACCCCATCATGTTTCTGCTCAACTGGCTCCAAGCCAAAAAACCCGCCGCCGCTGTCCGCAAAGGCGGCCGTCTGCGGGGACGCAAAGGCGTCAATGACACCACGCTGCCCTTGGTCTCTCCCCGCCGGGGCCGCCGCATCCTGCGCCGTGAGCAGCTGTTTTCGGTGGTGCGCGAGTCCATGATCCGGGGGGGCGTGCTGTCTTCGAGCTATGAATTCAAGGTGCTCACGCTGGACGCGAACGGTGACGGTTTCATCGTGCTGGTCGACCTTGCCCTGCCGGCCGAGGCCATGCCTGACGAGTACCTGCTGGAGATCGAGCGCTGGATCACGCTGAGCGCCGAATCCCGCCACGGCATGGGCGTCCGCGGGGTCTACTGGCGCCGCAAGCCGGCACACGACCAGCAGGGCATGGCTTTGCGTGCGGCGGTGGTGGCGCAGGCTCGACGCGAGGTCATCGCCCACCACGAAACGGCGATTCCGCTGCCGCAACTCGAACACCCGGCGGGCCGTGTGCAGCCGGTGGGCAGCGACGAGGTGACGGCGTTCCGCCAGGCGCTGCAGAGTGCAGGCCCGGTCCTGCGCACCAAGGGCGCTGGCGAGTCCGATCTGCCCCCGCACCCGCCCGAATCGCACAGCGACTTCACGGCGCTGAGCGAAACCCAGTACGGCAAGCTCTAGGGGGCCGGTCGCCGCCGGCTCTGTGCCCGTTCTCAGTGGCCGGCGAAATCCACCAGGGTGAACAGCGGCAGGCCCGACGCCAGCAGCTTCTGCGAACCGCCGAGTTCGGGCAGGTCGACGATGGCGGCGCCTTCCATCACGTGGGCGCCCAGTTTTTCCAGCAGCCGCCGGCCGGCCATCATGGTGCCGCCGGTGGCGATCAGGTCGTCGATCAGCACCACGCGGTCACCCGGTTGCACGGCATCGGTGTGCAGTTCCACGGTGGCGCTGCCGTATTCCAGTTCGTAGGTTTCTTCGACCGTGGTGAACGGCAGCTTGCCCTTCTTGCGGATGGGCACGAAGCCCACGCCGAGTTCGTAGGCAAGCACGGAGCCGATGATGAAACCGCGGGCATCCAGGCCGGCCACCACGCTGGGGCGGAATTCGGGCGCCATGTAGCGGTGCACGAAGGCGTCGATCAGCACGCGAAAAACCTGGGGGTTCTGCAGCAGGGGGGTGATGTCGCGGAACTGCACGCCCGGCGCGGGCCAGTCGGGCACGGTGCGGATGTGGGCGCGGAGGAAGGCGGTGGTGTCCATGGGCGGATTATCCGCTGAGGGCACCGTCCGGGGCTGTGGGCGGCAGCGGGGCGATGCTCACCCGGCCAGCAGCTTGTCTTCGGCCAGCGCCAGCGCCGGTGCCCGGCCGCTGAGCACGAGGGTGTCGCCGCTTTCCAGCACCGCGTCGGCGTGTGCGCCCACGGTGCGGCCATTGGCCCGGCGCAGACCGGCCACGCGCACGCCCAGGGCTTCCAGGGCCAGCCCGGCCAGGGGTTTGCCGGCATGGCGGCTGGCCATGGGCAGCGTGATCGAGGCCAGGCGCTCCTGGTCGGCGTCGTCCGGCGTGTCGTCGTCGGCGCCATGGAAGTAGCCACGCAGCAGGTTGTAGCGGGCATCGCGCTGGTCCTGCACCACCCGGATCACGCGCCGCATCGGCACGCCGACCAGCGCCAGCGCATGGCTGGCCAGCATGAGACTGGCTTCGATGGCTTCGGGCACCACTTCGGCGGCACCGGCTTCGGTGAGGCGAGCATGGTCCCGGTCGTCGACCGTGCGCACCACCACCGGCACCTGGGGCGCGTGCTCCTGGGTGTGGTGCAGCACCTTGAGCGCGCTGGGCGTGTCGAGGTAGGTGATGGCGACCGCGCTGGCGCGGTGCAGGCCGGCAGCCATCAGCGCTTGCAGCCGGGCGGCATCGCCGAACACGACCGAATGGCCTGCCGCGGCCGCCTGACGCACGCGGTCGGGGTCGAGGTCCAGAGCCATGTAGGGAATGCGTTCGGCCTCCAGCAGCCGGGCCAGGTTCTGGCCGCAGCGCCCGTAGCCGCAGATGATCACGTGTTGGTCGGCATTGATCGCCTGCCGGGCGATGCGGGTCATCTGTACCGACTGCATGAGCCAGTCGCTGCCGGCCAGGCGGGTCACCACGGCGTTGGCGTACAGGATGACAAATGGCGTGGTCAGCATCGACAGCACCATCGAGGCCAGGATGGGGTTGAACAGCGCTGGCGGCACCAACTGGTGGCGGCCCGCCAGCGACAGCAGCACGAGGCCGAATTCGCCGGCCTGGCACAGGTACAGACCGGTGCGCAGCGCGACGCCCGCCGGCGCGCCGAAGGCGCGGGTGAGGCCGGCGATCACCGCCACCTTGAAGCCCATCGAGAGCGCCAGCAGCACCAGCACCAGGGGCCAGCGTTCGAGCACCAGGCGCCAGTCGAGCATCATGCCGATGGTGATGAAGAACAGGCCCAGCAGCACGTCGTGGAAGGGGCGGATGTCGGTCTCCACCTGGTGCTTGTATTCGGTCTCGGAAATCAGCATGCCCGCCACGAACGCACCCAGCGCCAGCGACAGGCCCGCGTGCTCGGTCAGCCACGCCAGGCCCAGCGTGATCAGCAGCAGGTTGAGCATGAACAGCTCGTCGCTCTTGCGCCTGGCCACGAGCGTGAGCCACCAGCGCATCACACGCTGGCCACCGGTGAGCAGCACGGTCAGCAGCACCGTGGCCTTGAGCAGGGCCAGGCCGAGGGCGCGCAGCAGGTCGTCCGGGTCGGAGCCCAGGGCGGGAATCAGCACCAGCAGGGGCACCACCGCCAGATCCTGGAACAGCAGGATGCCCATCACCCGCTTGCCGTGTTCGGTGTCGAGTTCCAGCCGCTCGGCCATGAGCTTGACCACGATGGCGGTGCTGCTCATGGCCATGATGCCGCCCAGCGCGAGCGCCATCTGCCACGACAGCTTCCACCAGTGTGGCAGCAGCAGACCCAGGGTGAGCGAGCCGGCGGTGGTGATCAGCACGGTGAACACCACCTGCGACAGGCCCAGGCCGAACACCAGGCGCTTCATGGCCCGGAGCTTGGGCAGCGAAAACTCCAGCCCAATGACAAACATCAGGAACACCACGCCGAACTCCGCCAGATGCCGGATCCCGGCCGACTGCTGGGCCAGCGCCAGCGCATGGGGGCCGATCAGCACCCCCACGGTCAGGTAGCCGAGCATGGGCGGGAGCTTGAGCGAACGGCAGGCCACCACGCCCAGCACCGCGGCCAGCAGGTACAGAAGCGTGAGGTCCAACGAATTCATGCCGCCGATTATGGGGCGCCAGGGTTCCCCGCCGGCGCGCGCCGGACGGGATAATCCCAGCATGCATTCACCCATTCCTTTCGATCCGGCGCGGGCGCTGGAGATGGCCCGCGAGACCCTGGTCATGGAAGCCGAGGCCGTGCAGGCGCTGGCCGGCCGGCTCGACGACCGCTTCGTGCGGGCGGTGGGCCTGCTCATGGCCTGCACCGGCCGGGCGGTGGTCACGGGCATGGGCAAAAGCGGGCATGTCGGGCGCAAGATTGCGGCCACGCTGGCGTCCACCGGCACGCCGGCCATGTTTGTGCACCCGGCCGAAGCCAGCCATGGCGACCTGGGCATGATCACCGCAGCCGACGTGGTGCTCGCCATCAGCAACAGTGGCGACAGCGATGAACTCACCGCCATCCTGCCGCTGATCAAACGCATGGGCGTGCCATTGATCGCTTTCACCGGGCGCACCGCCTCGACGCTGGGGCGGCACGCGGACGTCGTGCTCGACACCTCCGTGGCCCGGGAAGCCTGCCCGCACAACCTGGCGCCGACCACCAGCACCACGGCCCAGCTCGCCCTGGGCGACGCGCTGGCCGTGGCGCTGCTCGACGCACGGGGCTTTCGTGCCGAGGACTTTGCGCGCTCGCACCCCGGCGGCGCGCTGGGCCGCAAGCTGCTCACCCTGGTCAGCGACATCATGCGCACTGGCGAACACCTGCCCCAGGTGTCGCCCGACACGCCGCTGATGGCCCTCATGCGCGAGATCAGTGTCAAAGGTCTGGGCATGAGTGCCGTTGTCGACGCCGATGGCCGCGTGCAGGGCATCTTCACCGACGGCGATCTGCGCCGTCTGATCGAAAAGACCGGCCACAGCACCGACCTGCGCGCGCTGACGGCGCGGGACGTGATGCGTCCGGACCCCCGCACTGTGCGGGCCGATGCGCTGGCGGTGGAGGCGGCCGACCTCATGGAGGCGCACCGCATCACCAGCGTGCTGGTGGTGGACGGCGCCGGCCGGCTGATCGGCGCCCTCAACAGCAACGACCTCATGCGGGCCAAGGTGATCTGAGGCGGCGACGGCCGCCGCACTCGCGTTAGCATTGCCGGATGTCTGTGCCCTTGCCGTCCTTGCGCCCCACGCTGAACTTCCCGCCTGAACTGCTGTTGCGTGCGCAGCCGGTGAGGGTGGTGTTCTTCGACGTGGACGGCGTGCTCACCGACGGCGGCCTCTATTTCAGCGAAGCGGGCGAAACCCTCAAACGCTTCCACACCCTCGACGGCCACGGCATCAAATTGCTGCAGCGCGCCGGGATCACGCCAGCCGTGGTCAGCGGGCGCGACTCGCCAGCGCTGCGCGCGCGGCTGACCGCCCTGGGTGTGACCCACACCCGCGTCGGCACTGAAGACAAACGCCCGGCGGCCGAGGCCATCCTGGCCGAGCTGGGGCTGGACTGGTCGCAGGCGGCGGCCATGGGGGACGACTGGCCCGACCTGCCGGTGCTGCGGCGGGCCGCTCTGGCCTGCTGCCCGCCCACCGCCCATGCCGAGGTGCAGGCCGTGGCCCAGTTCGTGACCCGCAGCCTGCCGGGGGCCGGCGCAGCGCGTGAACTGTGCGACCTGCTGCTGGTGGCCCAGGGCGTATACGCCCGCGAACTGGAAAGCGCCTCGCAATGAGCACCCCGAACCTGCCCCTGCCCTCGCACGACGGCGCTCCTCTGCTGCGCCGCCTGCCGTTTCTTGTCTGGGACAAGCTCTCGCTCTACATTCCGGCGCTGCTGATGCTGTTGCTGGCGCTGGCCTCGTTCCTGCTGCTGCAGGCCACGCCCGAGCCTGTGGCGCCACCGGCCCCGCGCGCGATCAGCAGCGAGCCCGACAACTTCATGCAGGGGTTTTCGGTCCGCAACTTCAACGCCGACGGCTCGCTGCGTTCCGAGGTGTTCGGTACCGAGGCCCGGCACCACCCCGACACCGGCAACACCGTGATCGACCAGGCCCGCATCCGGGCCTTCAACGAGCGTCGCCAGTTGACGACCGCCACCGCCCAGCAGATCACCGCCAACGCGGCCGGCGACGTCTTCATCCTCGAAAAGGACGCCGTGGTGGTGCGTCAGGCGGGTCGCGCCGACGACGGTTCGGTGATCCCGCGCATGGAGTTTCATGGCGACTACCTGCGCGTGACCCTCAAGCCCGATCACCTCTCGTCGGACCGCCCCGTGCTGCTCATCCGGGGGCAGGACCAACTGGTTTCGCAGCGTCTGGACTTCGACGGTGACCAGCGCGTGGCCGACATGGAAGGGGCCGTGCGTGTCCAGTTCGCTCCCCGGCCCTGACGCCCAGCCACCGCTGGTGTTCATCACCGGTGCCTCCAGCGGCATCGGCCAGGCCCTGGCAGCGCGCTACGCCCGTGCGGGCTGGCGCCTGGCGCTGGTCGCGCGCCGGGCCGACGACATGGCCGCCTGGGCGGCCCGACAAGGCCTGGACGCCACCCGCTGCCGGGTCTACCCGGCGGACGTGGCCGACACCGCCAGCATCGTCGCGGCCGGCCGGGCCTGTCTGGCGCACCAGGGCGTGCCCGAGGTGGTGATCGCCAATGCCGGCATCAGCGTCGGCATGGACACGGCGATCGCTGAAGACCTGGCGGTGATGGAACGCACCCTGGCGGTCAACAACCTGGGCATGGCGGCCACATTTCATCCTTTCGTCGCCCCTATGCGCGAACGGGGCCGCGGCCGCCTCGTCGGCATCGCCAGCGTGGCGGCCATCCGGGGACTGCCCGGGCACGGAGCCTATTGCGCGAGCAAGGCGGCGGTCGTGGCTTATTGCGAAAGCCTGCGCGGGGAGCTGCGGGGGACCGGTGTGGCGGTGGTGACGCTGCTGCCGGGGTATGTCGACACGCCGCTGACCCGCGAGAACCGCTATCCCATGCCGTTTCTGATGACGGCCGATGCCTTCGCCGAACGCGCCATGACCGCGATTGCGGCGGGCGCCAGCTACCGCGTCATTCCCTGGCAGATGGGGGTGGTGGCCAAGCTGCTGAGGGGCTTGCCCAATGCGGTGTTCGACCGCCTGCTGGCCGGCCGGCCCCGCAAACACCGGGCCGGACAGGGCCAGACCCCGGGCTGAACCGCCAGCGCCAGCAACCGCGCCCAACAAAAAAGCCCCCGGGCATGCCTGGGGGCTTCGCGAGGCGATCCGGCGCGGTGCGCCGGATCAGACTCTGGAGGGGTGGGGCTCAGTAGCCGCCGCGACCGCCACCGCCATCACGGCGGCCACCGCCACCGTAGGGGCTGCGGAAGCCACCATCCTGGCCACCGCCGCCGAAACCGCCTTCACGACGGCCGCCGCCGAAACCACCGCCACCGGTACGGGGCGGGCGCGGCTCCATCGGACGGGCTTCGTTGACCACCAGGCTGCGGCCGCCCAGCGACTGGCCATTCATGCCTTCGATCGCCGACTGTGCTTCTGCATCGCTGCCCATTTCGACGAAACCAAAACCCTTGGAGCGGCCGGTATCGCGCTCCATCATGACCTTGGCGCTGTTGACATTGCCAAAGTCCGAAAAGGCTTTGTGCAGATCTTCGTCGCGTACGGTGTAAGGCAGGTTGCCGACGTACAGTTTGTTGCCCATCTATGGGACTCCTAAGAACACTGAAAGAAATAGCGATGGAGCCCCGTCAGCACATAAACCTGTAGCACGCGAAACCGCCCGATCACTTAACTGGGCGCCGCCTCTTGGCGCACGCCTAGATCATTATGGGCCCAAGATTGTTCGAACAGGAACAATTTTTTCAAGGTCCGTCAAGGCCCGGCCTCCTGTTCGACGTGTTATCACAACAATTCCGGGCCCATTGCCCAGCTTTGGTGCAGGTGCGCATGGCGTGCAAGCCTTATATACTGTGTTTTCAGCGCCGATTTGTTCCGGATTGCGGGCGCTATAGAAATGCCGCTAAAGGGGGGATGCCCGGTCTGCCTCTTGGTGGAGCCGGGTTTTTTGCTTTTCTGGGCCCCGCACGACGGGGATGCGCCACGTGATCGTCACACCCCAAACCTTTCGGTTCGACCAGCCCTTGCCGCTGCGCAGTGGCGCGGTGTTGCCGGCCTACGAGCTGGTGGTGGAAACCTACGGCACGCTCAATGCCGACAAGTCCAACGCCGTGCTGATCTGCCACGCCCTCAACGCCAGCCACCACGTTGCGGGGTTTCACGCGGACGCCCAGGGCCAGCCCCTGCCGCGCAGCGAAGGCTGGTGGCACAACATGATCGGGCCGGGCAAGGCGGTGGATACCGACCGGTGGTTCGTCATCGGCGTCAACAACATCGGCTCGTGTTTTGGCTCGACCGGGCCGACCCACACCAATCCGGCCACCGGGCAGCCCTGGGGCGCCGACTTTCCCGTGGTGACGGTGGAGGACTGGGTCGACGCGCAGGCGCGGCTGCTGGATGCCCTGGGCATCCACACCCTGGCGGCGGTGATGGGGGGCAGCCTGGGGGGCATGCAGACCCTGAGCTGGACGCTGCAGTACCCCGAGCGGGTGCGGCACGCGGTGGTGGTGGCCAGCGCTCCCAACCTCACCGCCGAGAACATTGCCTTCAACGAGGTTGCCCGCCGCGCCATCGTGACCGACCCGGACTTTCACGGGGGGCACTATCTGCGGCATGGCACCCTGCCGCGCCGAGGCCTGCGCATCGCCCGCATGATCGGCCACATTACCTACCTGAGCGACGACGTGATGAACGAGAAATTCGGCCGTTCGCTCAAGCCGGCGGATCTGGCCGATGCCCTGGCCGGCGGGGAGCCACCCGCCACAGGACCGTGGGGCTATCGCTATTCGACGCAGGATGTCGAGTTCCAGATCGAGAGTTACCTGCGCTACCAGGGCGACAAGTTCAGCGAGTATTTCGACGCCAACACCTATCTGCTGATCACGCGGGCGCTGGACTATTTCGATCCGGCGCGCGCCTATGACGGCCAGCTCAGCGCGGCGCTGGCGCGCGCGACGGCCAAATTCCTGCTGGTGAGTTTCACCACCGACTGGCGGTTTTCGCCGGCGCGCTCGCGCGAGATGGTCAAGGCCCTGCTGGACAACCGCCGGGAGGTCAGCTACGCCGAAATCGACGCGCCCCACGGGCACGACGCCTTTTTGCTCGACGATCCTCGCTACCACGCGGCCGTGCGGGCCTACTTCGAGCACACCGTGGGTGCCCCAAGCCGGAGGGCGGCATGAGCGAACACCAGATGATCGAATCGATTGCCCGCCTGGTGCCGCCCGGCTCGCGCGTGCTGGACCTGGGCTGCGGCGACGGTGCCCTCATGGCCCACCTCCGCGACACCCGGCAGTGCACGGGCTATGGCGTCGAAATCGACGACACCAAGGTACAGGCCTGTCTGCGCCGCGGTGTCAGCGTGCTGCAGCTCAACCTGGAAGCCGGGCTGACCATGTTCGGGGACGACGCTTTCGACGTCGTGCTGCAGATCGACACCCTGCAGCATCTGCGCAACGCCGAAACCATGTTGCGGGAGACCGCGCGCGTGGGCCGGATCGGTATCGTGGCGTTCCCGAACTTTGCCCACTGGCCGAACCGGGTGGCGGTGTTGCAGGGACGCATGCCGGTGACCAAGCGGCTGCCGTTCCAGTGGTACGACACCCCCAATATCCGTGTCGGGACCTACGCCGATTTCGAGGTGCTGGCGCGCAGTTGCGGTCTGAGCGTCGAAGACAGTTTCGGGCTGCATGAGGGGCGGGAAGTGCGCAGCCTGCCCAACCTGCTTGCCAGCACGGCCGTGTTCAAGCTGAAAAACTGACCACCCGTTCGCCCGCGGGTCGGCTAGAATCGCCGTTTACCCGTCATTGGGGAGTAGCCGACCTGACGAGCCCGCTACGGGCTGCAGGAGCTTGCGTCAACACACTTGGTCCCCACGGCCATGGCGCAGGCAGCTCCAAGCCTGGCAAGACCTTTGACCACAACGCCTCCGGTTGGGCCGGGAGCGCGTTGTGGTCTTTGTGTTTTCTGGCCCTGGAGTCCCCACCTTGGAAGCTTTTCTCGTTTCCACCGGCATCGTCGCCTTGGGCGAAATGGGCGATAAGACCCAGCTGCTGGCCATGCTGCTCGCGGCCCGTTTCCGCAAACCCCTTCCCATCATGCTCGGCATTTTCGTGGCCACCCTGGCCAACCATGCCATGGCCGGCGCTGTCGGCCAATGGGTGGCCGAGGCCATCGGTCCGCAATGGATGCGCTGGATCATCGGCGGCTCGTTCCTGGCCATGGCGATCTGGATGCTGATTCCCGACAAGATCGATGAAGACGATGCCGATGCCAAGTCCCTGCGACTGGGCGTGTTCGGCACCACCGTGCTGGCCTTTTTCCTGGCCGAAATGGGCGACAAGACCCAGATCGCCACCGTGGCGCTGGCGGCGCGTTACACCGACTTCTTCGCGGTGGTGGCCGGGACCACCCTGGGCATGATGCTGGCCAACGTGCCGGCGATCTACCTGGGCGATCGCATTGCGCGCGGGGTCTCGATGAAGCTGGTGCACAGCATTTCGGCCGGCATTTTTGCCGTGCTGGGGGTGTTGACCCTGCTGGGCATCGACCGCTTCTTCTGAGGCTGCGGGCAGGCGGCCTGTTTACGCGCCGCCCTGCTCGCGCACCGCATCGGCGGCGAAGTCGCCGGCCGGTGCCTGACCGGCCGCCAGCAGGCCGGGATAGACGGCCACAAAGTCGGCCACGATGGCGTCCCGTGGCAGATCGTCGAAGGCGCCGCGCTGGTTCACATATTCCATGTGCTGCTGGCCGGCACGGTCGAACGGGTGGTAGAGCGAATCGTTCACGCCGTCGAACTCCAGCGGCAGCAGGCCGAACTTTTCGCACAGCGACAGATTGAACGCCGGTGTCGCCTTGCGCCAGGCGCCGTCGATCCACAGCTCGGTGTAGCCATGCCAGATGAACACATCGGTCTGCATGGTCTGGCGCAGCTTTTCGGTCGACAGGTGGTTGCGCACGTCGGCAAAACCCAGCCGGGCCGGCAGGCCGGCAGCCCGGGCCACCGCCGCCAGCGCCACCGCCTTGGGCACGCACCAGCCATGACCCTGGGTCAGCGCGGTGCTGGCCCTCAGGCCTTCGGGGCTGAGGTCGATGCGGTACGGGTCGTAGCGCAGGCCGTCGCGCACGGCCCGGTACAGGGCGATCGCCCGCTCTCTGTCGGTGCTCCCCTGTGCATGGGTACGGGAAAACGCGATGACGGCGGGGTGATCGCTGTCGATGGCGGCGGTGGGGCCGAGGCAGCGGGCGGCTTCAGGGGGCAAAAGCGTCGGGCTCATGGCACCACCTTATCAGCAGGCGCCGGGCCGCAAAAGACGCCTGGGCGACGGTGAACTCTTAAGAGGTCACTTAAGCCTTTCAGTCAGGGGCTTGATCTGGCGCAAATCAGTGAATTTTCGACAGACGGTGATGTAGTCGGGGCTTTACTCCCGGTAGTTTTGGTCGATAGCCGGTGCGACGGGGGTCACATTCGTCGCGATGAGACACCCGAGCGCGCCACGGGGGCGCTTGACACCCCGGTTCTTCTGCACAGGTGGAGACGTGTGCCGATCCGTCGACAAGAGAGAGACCCCATGAACTTCATTTCTAACCTTCGCATTGGCTCCCGGCTGGGCGGTGCGTTCGCGTTGGTGCTGGCCCTGGTGCTGGCCTTTGGCCTGTTTGCCTTATCGAGCATGAACGGCCTCAACCGGATTTCGTTCGATATCGAAACCAACTGGTTGCCCAGTGCGTCGATCACCTCGGCAATCAATACGCAGACCTCGGACTTCCGCATCCTGGAGCTGCGTCACGTGCTGGCGCAGGACGCGGGCAGCATGAGCCATCTGGAAAAATTGATGGAGACGCTGAAGGGCGAGATCGAAACCCAGCGAGCGGCCTACGCCAAACTCATTGCTTCGCCGGAGGAAAAGACGCTGTACGAGGGCTTTTCGGCGGCATGGGGCCGCTACGAGGCCGAACACCAGAAGCTGCTGGCCCTGTCGCGCGAGAACCGCACTGAAGAGGCCATGGCGCTGCTCAATGGGGAATCGCAGAAGCTGTTCGATTCGGCGTCGGCCACGCTGCTGAAGCTGGTCGACCTCAATGCCACCGGCGCTTCGAACGCCAGCCACCAGGGCAATGTGCTGTTCAGCGAATCGCGCAACTTGATCATCGGCATGCTGGTGGCGGTGATCGCCCTGGGCAGTCTGTTTGCCTGGCTGATCGCCCGCTCCATCGTGCGGCCGCTCAACGACGCGGTGCGGGTGGCGGACCACATCGCCGCAGGCGACCTGACCCAGACCATCGATGCCGGTGGCCGCCGGGACGAGACCGGGCAGTTGCTGACGGCGATGCAGAAGATGCAGAAGGCGCTGTCCGAGCTGGTCGGCAGCGTGCGGCAGAACGCCGAAGGCGTGGCCACGGCCAGCGCGCAGATTGCGCAGGGCAACCAGGATCTGTCCAGCCGCACCGAGCAGCAGGCTTCTGCGCTGGAGGAGACCTCGGCGTCGATGGAGGAAATGGGCTCGACGGCCCAGCAGAACGCCGACAACGCGCGTGCGGCCAGTCAGTTGGCGGCCAGTGCCAGCAGCGTGGCCGTGCAGGGTGGTGAGGTGGTCAGCCAGGTGGTGACCACCATGCGCGAGATCCAGCACAGCAGCCAGAAGATCAGCGACATCATCGGCACCATTGACGGCATTGCCTTCCAGACCAACATCCTGGCGCTGAACGCGGCGGTGGAAGCCGCGCGAGCCGGCGAGCAGGGCCGGGGCTTTGCGGTGGTGGCTGGTGAGGTGCGCACGCTGGCCCAGCGCAGCGCCGAAGCGGCCAAGGAAATCAAGCAGCTCATCAGCGCCAGCGTCGAGCGCGTGGAACAGGGCACGACCCTGGTGGACCGGGCCGGCTCGACCATGCAGGAGGTGGTGCAGTCGATCCAGCGGGTGACCGACATCGTGGGCGAGATCAGCAGCGCCAGCCAGGAGCAGAACGCGGGCGTCAACCAGGTGGCCGAAGCGGTCAGCAGCATGGACCAGACCACGCAGCAGAACGCGGCGCTGGTGGAAGAAAGCGCTTCTGCCGCCGCCAGCCTGCGCCAGCAGGCCGACCAGCTGGTGCAGGCCGTCAGCGTGTTCCGCACCGACGCCGCCGCGGTTACGACCTGGGCGCCTTCGGTGCCCTCTGCGGCGGCGCACCGCCCGCCAGCGACCCCGCTGTCCAGGCCGCAACAGCGGCCCAAGCCTGTGGCGTCGGCACCCAAGCGGCCGGCCCTCGCCGCTCCCGAGCTCAAGCGGCCGGCACCGGCATCGGTGGCCAAAGCGTCTTCCGATGAAGGCGAGTGGGAAAACTTCTGATCCGGGGCGCACCATGGACATGCTCAAAGAAGGCCAGCAGTTGGCGAGCCAGGAAGAGGTGAGGACGGCGGCGCTGGGCCAGAAGGCCAACGCGGAGTACCTGACCTTTCGTCTGGGAGGTGAGGAGTACGGCATCGACATCCTGCGGGTGCAGGAAATCCGCTCGTACGAAGAGCCCACGCGGATCGCGAACGCGCCGGGGTTCATCAAGGGGGTGGTGAACCTGCGCGGGGTGATCGTGCCGGTGGTGGACCTGCGCATCAAGCTGGGCTGCCCGACGGTGGAATACAACGGGTTCACGGTGGTGATCGTGCTGAACGTGCATGGCCGGGTGGTGGGCGCGGTGGTGGATTCGGTCTCGGACGTTCTGCAGCTGGGGGCGGACCTGATCAAGCCGGCGCCGGAGATGCACACGGCGGTGGACACGAGCTTCATCACGGGGATTGCGAGCGTGGGCGAGCGCATGCTGATCCTGATGGACATCGAAGGGCTGATGGGCAGCGCCGACATGGGCCTGATCGACGCCACCCGCCGCATGGCCTGAAACAGGCGGGCGGCATGCGCTTCGCGGGCGCGGTCAGACGGTGTGCCGTTCGTCGGTCATGGTGGCCGACGGGGCGCTGAATGAATGCTTAGGTACCCAAAAGTACCCGCGCGCCCGGGTTTGTCCCCGTTTTGAGCACCTTATTCCGACTTCAGCCGGCGGCCCGGGGGCCGATAGTTCATGAACCTTGTCTGTTTATTGGGGGACGATGCTCATGGACATGCTCAAAGAAGGCCAGCAGTTGGCGAGCCAGGAAGGGGTGAGGACGGCGGCGCTGGGCCAGAAGGCCAACGCGGAGTACCTGACCTTTCGTCTGGGAGGTGAGGAGTACGGCATCGACATCCTGCGGGTGCAGGAAATCCGCTCGTACGAAGAGCCCACGCGGATCGCGAACGCGCCGGGGTTCATCAAGGGGGTGGTGAACCTGCGCGGGGTGATCGTGCCGGTGGTGGACCTGCGCATCAAGCTGGGCTGCCCGACGGTGGAATACAACGGGTTCACGGTGGTGATCGTGCTGAACGTGCACGGCCGGGTGGTGGGCGCGGTGGTGGATTCGGTCTCGGACGTTCTGCAGCTGGGGGCGGACTTGATCAAGCCGGCGCCGGAGATGCACACGGCGGTGGACACGAGCTTCATCACGGGGATTGCGAGCGTGGGCGAGCGCATGCTGATCCTGATGGACATCGAAGGGCTGATGGGCAGCGCCGACATGGGCCTGATCGACGCCACCCGCCAGATGGCCTGATGCGCTGACCGGAGCCGCCACGATGAAGACCTCTTCGCCCGACAAACAATCCCTGGCCCGGCGCGTGGCCCTGCTGGCGGTGGCCTTGCTGGCCGGGGTGCTGGTGGTGCTCAGTGCCGGCATGGCCGTGGTGGCCGAAGAGCGCTCGCGCGATCGCCTGGTCGAGGTGGTGGGCGACAAGGCCGCCTCGGTGGCCGAGGCGGTGGACGCCTTCGATGCGACGGCGCGCCTCATGACCGAACGGGCCTACCAGCCCTTTCGCAAGAAGTTTGCAGAGCATTTTGAACTGGACGCCGACAGCGGGCACCTCAAGAGCTGGGGCATGCTGCTCAACGGTGATTTCGGCGAGGTCGACACCTTCGCACAGGCCAACGGTGGCGTGGCCACCGTGTTCATGCGCAAGGGCGATGATTTCGAGCGCATCACCACGTCGCTGAAAAAAGAGGACGGCGAGCGCGCCGTCGGCACGCTGCTGGCGCGCGACCACCCGGCTTATCCGCTGATGCTCGAAGGCAAGACCTTCACCGGCCGCGCCGTGCTGTTCGGCAAGCCCTACATGACGCATTACGAGCCGGTGCGCAACGAGGCGGGTCAGGTGGTGGGCATCCTGTTCATCGGCTACGACATCACCGACTTCCAGACGTCGCTGGAAAAGCTGGTGACCAATGCCCGCTTCCATGAGTCTGGCGCCACCGTGGTCATCGACCCGCGCCGCAGCGATGAAGAGGCTGTGTTTGTCATGCATCCCACAGCGGCCGGCCACAAGGTGCTGGAAGCCATGCCCGGCGCTGCGCCCATGCTGGCCACGCTGCGCGGATCGGCCAACGTGTTCATTCGCGATGCGGTGCCATTGGTGGCGGCCGGGATGGCCGATCCCTGGCTGGTCAAGCGCACGGCCCAGGCCGGGGGCTGGTGGGTGGTGGCCGAGGTGTCGGACCGCGAGGCCATGGCCTCGTACTGGTCGACGATCCAGGCCTTTTGGGCGCTGCTGGCCCTGACGACGGTGATTCTCGGCGTCGGTCTGTATCTGCTGGTGCAGCGCAACGTCAGCCGCCCGCTGTCCGAGCTGACCGGGGCGGTCACCAGCGTCGCGCAAGGCGATCTCACGCAGGTGTTCCGCTCCGACCGGCGCGACGAAATCGGCCGCCTGGTGACCGAGGTGGAAGGCATGCGGTCGCGCTTTGCCGGGATGATGCAGCAACTGCGCTCGGCGACAGAGAACATCGGGACGGCGTCGACGCAGATTGCGAGCGGGAACCAGGACCTGAGTTCGCGCACGGAGCAGACGGCGAGCAACCTGCAACAGACGGCAGCGTCGATGGAAGAGCTCAACAGCACGGTGCGCCAGAGCGCCGAAGCGGCGCGGCAGGCCAACCAGCTGGCGGCCAGCGCGGCCGAGACGGCGGCGCGCGGAGGCCAGGTGGTGTCGCAGGTGGTCTCGACGATGGAAGCGATCAACCACAGCAGCAAGAAGATCAGCGACATCATCGGCGTGATCGACGGCATTGCGTTCCAGACCAACATCCTGGCGCTGAACGCGGCGGTGGAAGCGGCGCGAGCGGGCGAGCAAGGCCGGGGCTTTGCGGTGGTGGCTGGTGAGGTGCGCAACCTGGCGCAGCGCAGTGCCGAGGCGGCCAAGGAAATCAAGGGCCTGATCGGCGCCAGCGTGGACAAGGTGGACGCGGGCAGCCGGCTGGTGGGCGAAGCGGGGCAGACGATGGGAGAGATCGTGGCCTCGGTGCAGCGGGTGAGCGACATCATCGGTGAGATCACGGCGGCGGCGGGCGAGCAGAGCCAGGGGATCGGCCAGATCAACGTGGCGGTGAACCAGCTGGACCAGATGACGCAGCAGAACGCGGCGTTGGTGGAAGAGAGTGCGGCAGCGGCGGAGAGCCTGCGGGAGCAGGCGCAGCGGTTGGCGCAGGTGGTGCAGGTGTTCCGCGTCGACGCCTCCGCCAGTCAGGCCGCGGTCGTGCACGGAGCCACGGCCGCAGAGGAGTCATGAACATGGGCAATTGGAAAATCGGATGGCGTTTGGGGGGCGGGTTCGGGATCGTGCTGGCCCTGCTGGCCGGCTTGACCACGGTGGCCCTGTATTCGCTGTCGCTGGCCGGACAAGAGCAGCAGCGCATGGTCGAGATGGAGCGCCGGGCGATGCTGGCCGATGAGTGGCTGCAGAACACGAACCTGAACATCAACCGGGTGATGGCCCTGGCCAAGTCGGGCAACCATGCAGAGGTGGATGCGTACTTCAAACCGCTGATTGCGCAGACCTCGGAGCGCATCAATGCCCTGCAAAGCGACCTGGAGAAGTCCATCGAGTCGGCGCAGGGCAAGGCGCTGCTGGAGGGCATCACGGCGCGGCGCAAGGAGTACATCGACGTTCGCAAGGCCTACTTCAGCACGCTGGCTTCGGGCGATGTCGACAAGGCCGGTGCGATGCTGCAAAACGGCCTGGTGCCGGCGGTCGAGCGCTACATGGGGGCCATGGAAGCTTTGCGCAAGCTGCAGCATGGCCTGGTTGACCAGGCCGTGACCGACAGCCGCGAAGAGCTGAAGACCGAGTCCTGGGCCTTGCTGGGCATCGCCCTGGTGGCGGTGGCGCTGGGCATCGTGATCGCCTGGTGGATCACCCGCTCGGTGACCACGCCCTTGCGCGAAGCCGTGGGCGTGGCGGAAACCGTGGCCCGGGGTGACCTGACCCATTCGGTGCAGACCCGTCGGCTCGACGAGCTGGGCGATCTGTTGCGGGCACTGGGCAGCATGCGCGAATCCCTGTTCAAGACGGTGGTGCAGGTGCGCTCGGCGACGGAGAACATCGGGACGGCGTCGACGCAGATTGCGAGCGGGAACCAGGACCTGAGTTCGCGCACGGAGCAGACGGCGAGCAACCTGCAACAGACGGCAGCGTCGATGGAAGAGCTCAACAGCACGGTGCGCCAGAGCGCCGAAGCGGCGCGGCAGGCCAACCAGCTGGCGGCCAGCGCGGCCGAGACGGCGGCGCGCGGAGGCCAGGTGGTGTCGCAGGTGGTCTCGACGATGGAAGCGATCAACCACAGCAGCAAGAAGATCAGCGACATCATCGGCGTGATC
>NZ_BSPB01000024.1:0-60440 GCF_030160815.1 Hydrogenophaga electricum
TTCCTGGCCTACTACAACGCCCGCAGGCCTCACTCGGCACTGGGCTACAAGCCTCCAGCATCCCGGCTCTCCGGGAACAACCTATTGCAACTCAACACTTAGTGCTCCTTGGGCAGTGCCGACGGTGCCGCGCCCAGCAGGTTGCGGGCCGTGGCCAGTAGCGTGGCACAGTGGGTCGGGTGGCCGTCGTGGACGGCGTGCACCTCGGCCGCGCACACGCTGAGCTGCCGGCCCGCATTCACCACGCGCCCGATCGCCCGCAGGTGGCTGCCGCGGGCCGGCGCAAACAGCTTGAGTGTGCCGTCGATGGTGGCGTTGCTCGCGCCTTCGGGCAGGAGCGAGGCCGCGGCGCCGACGGCCGCGAAGTCGGCAATGGCGAACAGGGCGGTGGCCTGCAACTGGCCTTCGCGAAAGCAGAGCGCGGGGGTGATCGGCATCTCGATCTCCACATGGCCTGGCTCGAACGCGACGAAGCGCAGTTGCAGGGTGTGCGCGATCGGCATGGCCAGAATGGCATTGCGAATGGTCTCGATCGGGGTCATCGGTGTCTCCGGTAATCCAAGGGAACACCGAGGCTACGAAAGCTCGCACAGTGCGAAGGGCGTTAGGCTCTGGGCCATGAAGATTTCCGAACTGGCCCGCCTGTCCGGTGTTTCGGTGCACCGGCTGCGGCGTTATGAAGCGCTGGGTATGTTGCCCGCCGCGCGCTCGCCTTCGGGGCACCGCGAGTTTGCGAGCGGTGCGGTGCGCGAGGCCATCTTCATCGCCATGAGCCGCGACCTGGGCTTCTCGCTGGAGCGCGTGGCCCAGATGCTGCCCCGCTACCGCGCGGGCACGCTGTCGTTCGACGACATGAAGGCCTTCATGGAAGAGCGCATCGCGGAGGTGGATGCGGTCCTGGCGGAACAGCGCGCGCTGCGCCGGCGGCTGGTGCAGCACGTGCGCTGGCTGATGCGCCGCAAGGCCAGCTTTGCACAGCGCGCGGCGGCCAGGAATCCGTTCATTCTGGCCGAGCGCTCGAAACGCCGGCGCTGACGCGTGGCGTCAGCCCTGGCGGCGCGCCAGCAGCATCGCGTCGCCGTAGCTGAAGAAGCGGTAGCGCTGCGCCACCGCGTGGCGGTAGAGCGCCATCACGGGTTCGTATCCGGCGAAGGCGCTGACCAGCATCATCAGCGTGCTTTTGGGCAGGTGGAAATTGGTGACCAGCTGGTCCACCACCCGGAAGTCGAAGCCCGGCGTGATGAAGATGTTGGTGTCGCCCTGGGTCTCGCCGTTGCGCGCCCAGCTTTCCAGGGTGCGCACCGTGGTGGTGCCAATGGCCACCACCTGGCCGCCCCGGGCCCGGCAGTCGGCGATGGCTTGCACCGTTTCGGGGGGTATGACGTACCGCTCATGGTGCATGACGTGATCGCTGATGCGTTCCGTCTTCATGGGTGCGAAGGTGCCCGCGCCCACATGCAGGGTCACGTTGGCACGCCGCACGCCGCGCGCATCCAGCGCGGCCAGCACGCCGTCGTCGAAATGCAGCGCCGCGGTGGGCGCGGCCACCGCACCGGGCACGCGCGCGAACACCGTCTGGTAGCGCCGCGCGTCGTCGGCGCTGTCGGCGTGGGTGATGTAGGGCGGCAGGGGCACGTGGCCGTGGCGCTCCATCAGCGTGTACGGGTCTTCGCCGGCCGGGCCTTCCAGCCGCAGGCGGAAGAGCTGGCCCTGGGCGTCGGGCCAGCGGCCCAGGAAAACGGCGTCGAACCCGCCCTGGCGCAGGCCACCGGCCAGGTGCAGGCGGCCGCCGGGCAGGGGTTTCTTGCTCACCCGCAGATGCCCCACCACTTCGTTCGGCGAGCCATCGCTGGCCTCGTGCGGCAGCAGCACGCGCTCGATCAGCAGCTCCAGCTTGCCGCCGCTGGCCTTCTCGCCAAAGATGCGCGCCTTGACAACCTGGGTGTCGTTGAAGACCAGCAGATCGCCCGGCTGCAGCAGGCCGGGCAGGTCGCGGAAGATGCGGTCGACCGCCGCCGCGCCGGTACCGTCGAGCAGGCGCGAGGCGCTGCGTTCGGTCGCCGGGTGCTGGGCGATGAGTTCGGGGGGGAGATCGAAGTCGAAATCGGCGACGGTGTAGCGATCGTCGCCGGGGCTGGGCAGGCTCATGGGGTTTGAGGGCCGGACGGGGCCCGTTCCAAAACGCAGGGGCCGCTATTGTGGCAGGGCCGGGGCGATGAGTTTCTCGAACAGCTTTTCGATGTCCAGCAACTGGATCAGGGGCTGGTCGCCCTCCGGTTTGACGAAGTGCGTGACCAGCTTGCCGGCCCCTTGTGGGGCAAAAGGCGAGGGCACGATTTGCTCGTCGGCGTACTCAGGCACCGCGTGCAGCGCGTCAACCAGCAGGCCGACGGTGCGCGGACCCTGGCGCACGACCACGATCTCGCTGGCGTCTTCGAGGCGCGTGGGGCGGCCGTTGACGAGTTGACCGAGGTCGTAGACCCAGGCCACGCGCTCGATGGCGATGCCCGCCTGCGGCACCAGCATGCCGATGCGCCCGGACGGGTCGGCCATGGTGCGGCCGGTCAGCAGCGTGGCCGGCACCGATTCGGCGACCTGGGTGGCCGGCATGGCCAGGATGTGCTGGCCGCACCAGACGGTGGCGTACATGCGCAGCGTGCCCGCACCGGAGGCCACGTCGGTGCCCGCCTTGTAGCTGCCGCGCGCGATCAGTGCCCGCTCCTGCACCTCGCCCAGCGGAATGCAGACGATGGCCAGCACGTCGTCGACGTAGCCGTCGGTGGTCTTGAATTCGCGGTAGCCCTGGCAGACGGCGGCGCCCATCACCACGTAGTGGCCCTCGTGTTCGAGCACGCGCGCCGCGCTGCGGCCACGTGGCAGGTCGGTCACGCCCGGCGGCAAGGGCAGTGGGGTGCCGACAGGCTTGCCCGGATCGGTGGTCGACATGACGCGGCCCTGCCGGTTGACGAAATAGGCCGAGGTGTGCAGCGCCTGCGACAGGCAGCCCTTGAGCATGGCCTCGAACTCGCGCTCGGCCTCGAACACGATGCCGATGCCGCCCACCACGCGACCTTCGTCGCTCGGGTGGTGGATGGCGGCGTGGTAGGTGTAAGTGGGGGCTTCGCCGCCAAGCAGGCAGGGCCCGAAGGCGGTGACGGCGTAGGACTGGTCGTCGCGCAGGGCCTTGACGCGCTGCATCGTGGCCGGGTCGACGACCAGCGGCTGGCTCTGGGCGTCGCTGCCCATGAGCGCGCCGCGCGAGGCGGCCAGCACCTGGCCCTGCGCGTCGTACACATAGAGCGTGCTGTAGACGGTGTAAAGCTCGTTGATGTAGTCGAGGATGCGGGTGATCGCGCTGGCGTCGGGCTGGGGGCTGGCCAGCGCGGCGCGGATCTCCGGCGTCAGCGCCCACCAGCGGCAGTCGTTGGCGCGTTCATAGAGGTTGCGGTCGAGCAGATCCACCAGCAACTGCGCGACCGACTCGGCGTTGTCCAGGCGCGATTCGAGCACGGTCTCGTACAGATCGCTGATCGAGCGCGAGAAAACCTCGTTGCTGCGCGCGCCGGTTTCGCTGATCTGTTCGAGGATGGCCTTGAGCTGCTGCTGACCGCCACGGCCTTCGGAGGTGATGACCTGCCCGTTCCAGACCACGCGCTGGATGGTTTCGGTGGCGCTCATCACCTCGTACAGCGGCGGGCTGAAGCGCCGCGCGTGCGACAGCAGGCCGGCGGCGGTGGCCGGCTCCAGCGCGGCCAGCGTCTGGCGCGATGCGGCCGAAAACGCCAGCTGCAGCGGAATCATCACCTGGCCCTGCCAGCCGGCGGGCCCCGGGTAGCCCTGGTAGTTTTCCGCCGAGCAGGTGTGGACCAGGTATTCGCGGCCCTCGTGGATGAACACCTGGGGCCGGCCTTCGGGGTTGACCGGCACGGTCGTGCCCACCGCGACCCAGCGGTCGTCGGCGCTGGCGATCACGCGCTGCCGGGCGTCCAGCAGCAGCATGTTCATGCGGCCTTCGCGGTCGCGGTGCGAGCGGAAGATGCCGGCCATCTCGCGCTCGAAGTCGAAACACAGGCACAGCAGGCCCACCACGGCGCCCGTCTCGGGGTGGTGCATGCGGCGCGAATAGATCAGCGCCTGCGACTTGCCTGGCCGCAGGTCGGTGGCGCGGAAGGTTTCGACGAAACCGTCGGTCTTGAGCGTCTCGGCGATCAGCGGGTCGGTGCTGCCCTCGACCGGCGAATCGGGGTCGATCTGCACCAGCACGTTGCCCTCGGTGTCGACCAGCAGGATTTCGTTGTAGACCGTGTACTTGCTGCGGTAGGCCAGCAGGCGCGAGCGGATGGCATCGATGTCTTCGCGCTCGCCCGCGACGAAGGCGCACAGCTCGCGGTCGGTAGCCAGAAAGCCCACGTCGGCGGTGCGTTCGTACAGGTTGCGCACCACGATGTCGATCACGTAGCGGGCCTTGGTCCCGATCGCGGCCAGCACGTTGCCGACCTTTTCGCCGACCAGGCTGCCCACCAGCTCGCGTTCGAGCCGGTTGAAGCCGGCCTGGGTGGCGCTCATGATCGGCAGGATGTTGCGCGCCTCCTGCGGGCAGTTCATCTTGGCCGACGCTTCGATCATGCGCCACATCACGCCCAGCTCGTGCAGCGACTGTTCGCAGCGCACGACGTCGCGCATGTACGGCAGAAACGTGTCGGTGTGCAGGGGCGGGCTCATGCCGGGGCTTTAGCAAGCGCCGTGCCCCGGTGAGCGGGGTTAAATCGATGGTTCACAATGCCGCCATGCCGGAGACGCCCGCCCCCGCCGAAACCTCCCCAAAGCCCGCTGCAGCGGGCGCGCCGACGCTCTCCGCGCCGCAGAAAGCCCTGCGCAAACTCGGTCTGGTGCGCGACATCGACCTGGCCCTGCACCTGCCCCTGCGCTACGAGGACGAGACCCGGCTGACCACGCTGGCGGCAGCGCGCGACGGCGAGGTGGTGCAGATCGAAGGCACCGTGACCCAGCAGGAAATCAGCTACCGGCCGCGCCGCCAGTTGCTGGTCACGCTCGACGACGGCACCGACACCTGCACCCTGCGCTTTTTCACCTTCTACCCTTCGCACCAGAAGGTCTTGGCGGTGGGCGCGCGGGTGCGCGTGCGGGGCGAACTGCGCGGGGGCTTTCTGGGGCGCAGCATCATGCACCCCACGGTCAAGGCTGCGGGAAGCGAGCTGGCGACGGCCCTCACCCCGGTCTACCCCACCAGCGCCCAGTTGCCCCAGGCCTACCTGCGCAAGGCGGTGGTCAGCGGGCTCCAGCGGGCGGCGCTGGACGAAACCGTGCCGGCCGCACTGCTGCAGCACCTGCGCCAGACCTTGCCGGGGCTGCGCGGCCCGCTGATGACGCTGCGCGAGGCCCTGCAATTCCTGCACCACCCTGGCCCGGACGTGTCGCTGGCCGCGCTGGAAGACCGCAGCCACCCGGCCTGGCAGCGCCTCAAAGCCGAAGAACTGCTGGCCCAGCAGCTGTCGCAGCTGACGGCCAAACGCGAGCGCGACGCCTTGCGCGCGCCGGCCCTGGCGGTGTCGCCGGGGGGCCTGCCGGAGCAGTTGCTGGCGGCGCTGCCGTTTGCGCTGACGGCGGCGCAGCGCCGCGTCTGCACCGAGATCGCCGCCGACCTGGCCCGCCCGGTGCCCATGCACCGCCTGCTGCAGGGCGACGTGGGCTCGGGCAAGACCGTGGTGGCGGCCATGGCCGCCACCTTGGCCATCGGCGCCGGCTGGCAGTGCGCGCTGATGGCGCCCACCGAGATCCTGGCCGAACAGCATTTCGCCAAGCTCATCGGCTGGCTGGAACCGCTGCTGGCACCGCTGGGCAAGCGCGTGGCCTGGCTCACCGGCAGCCAGAAGAAGAAGCAGCGCGCCGAGATGCTGGCCCTCATCGCCAGCGGCGAGGCCGCCCTGGTGGTGGGCACGCACGCGGTGATCCAGGACCAGGTGCAGTTCAAGCAGCTCGCGCTGGCCATCATCGACGAGCAACACCGCTTCGGTGTGGCGCAGCGGCTAGCGCTGCGGAGCAAGATGGGCGAGGGCATCGCTCCCGGGGCGCATGGGGCAACGGCTTCGGAGCCGCATCTGCTGATGATGAGTGCGACCCCCATTCCCCGCACGCTGGCCATGAGCTATTACGCCGACCTCGATGTGTCGACCATCGACGAACTGCCGCCCGGGCGCACGCCCATCGTGACCCGCGTGCTGTCCGACAGCCGCCGGCAGGAGGTGATCGAGCGCATCCGCGTGCAGGTGGCCGAGGGGCGGCAGGTCTACTGGGTCTGTCCGCTGATCGAAGAGAGCGAGGTGATCGACCTGTCCAATGCGACGGCCACGCACGCGGAACTCAGCGCCGCGCTCAACCGCGCCCACGGGCCTTTCCGGCCAGACGTGTCGCTGTCCAAGGCTTCCGAGGGCCCGGCGCTGCCGACCCAAGGGCTTGTTCCTTCTCCCAGTGTCGAAGGCGAGACAGAGCGGGGGGACGTCGCTTCAGCGGCTCAGGGGGATGCTCCTGTGCTCGTTGGCCTGCTGCATTCGCGCATGCCGGTGGCCGAAAAGAAGGCGGTGATGAGCCTGTTCAGCGGCGGCCACATGGGCGTGCTCGTCTCGACCACGGTGATCGAGGTGGGGGTCGACGTGCCCAATGCGTCGCTGATGGTGATCGAACACGCCGAACGCTTCGGGCTGTCGCAATTGCACCAGTTGCGGGGGCGGGTGGGCCGGGGGGCTGCCGCGTCGGCCTGCGTGCTGATGTACACGCCCAACGAAGGGGGGCGGCTGGGGGAGACGGCACGCGAACGCCTGCGGGCGATGGCCGAAACCAGCGATGGCTTCGAGATTGCCCGGCGCGATCTGGAGATCCGGGGGCCGGGGGAATTTCTGGGGGCCCGGCAGTCAGGCGCGCCGCTGCTGCGCTTTGCCGATCTGGCCACCGACGGCCATTTGCTGGCCTGGGCCCGGGAGGCGGCCCAGTCGATGCTGGACCAGCATCCCGCTCAGGCCGAGAAGCACGTCGCCCGCTGGCTGGGCACGCGGGCCGAGTACCTCAAGGCCTGAACGGTCCGTTCAGCGGCGAATGCCCTGCACCGTGGCCAGGTCCAGTTGGGTCGGGTAGCCCTGGCCGTCCAGCGCACTGCCTTCCTGCGAGGCAAACAGGCGGTTGCCGTCGACGTAGAGCAGCTCCTTGCCACTTTCGCCGAGCGAGGTCTCGGTGACCTTGTCGGCCGTCTTGCCCGAAGCCTGGGTGGTGCCGTCGATGGTGATGTTGGCCGGGAAGTCCTGGCTGGCGACGGGATTGCCCGAGCAACTGGTGTTGTTGAACACCCGCAGCGTCGAGGTGCCCGAGACGCTGTGGGCACCGCCCTTGGTCAGCACGATGGTGGCGTTGGCGGACAGGCCGTCTTCGCTGTAGCACGGGGCGTCCCAGGTGCCGACGTACTTGTCGGCCGGTTCTCCGGCGGCCGAGGTGCCGTTGTCGTTGTTGTCTCCGCTACCACCGCAAGCGGCGAGCATGGCTGTGGCCAGCCAGACGGCCAGCGTTTTCTTGTTCATGTTGTCGATTCCTCCTGATCGTTGATGGATGTGCCACCCGGTGGGCGACGGGCGGAATCTTAATGTGACTTAATGTAAAGCGCGCCCGCAACAGTGCGCTGGCGAGAGCGCGCAAAATACGCCCATGACGCTCACCGAACTCAAGTACATCGTGGCCGTGGCGCGCGAGAGGCACTTTGGCAAGGCGGCCGAGGCCTGTTTCGTGTCGCAGCCCACGCTTTCCGTGGCGATCAAGAAGCTGGAAGAGGAGCTGGAGCTCAAGATCTTCGAGCGCAACGCCAGCGAAATCGCCGTCACGCCGCTGGGCGAAGAGATCGTGCGCCAGGCGCAGACGGTGCTGGAGCAGGCGGCGGCCATCAAGGAGATTGCCAAGCGCGGCAAGGACCCGCTGGCCGGCCCGCTCAAGCTGGGGGTCATCTACACCATCGGCCCCTACCTCCTGCCCAACCTGGTGCGCCAGGTCATCGAGCGCACCCCGCAGATGCCGCTGATGCTGCAGGAAAACTTCACCAGCAAGCTGCTGGAGCAGTTGCGCCTGGGCGAGATCGATTGCGCCATCCTGGCCGAACCGTTCCCGGACACCAATCTCGCCATCGCGCCGCTGTACGACGAACCGTTCATGGCGGCGGTGCCGGCCAACCACCCGCTGGCCCAGCGCAAGACCATCACCACCGAAGTGATCAAGAACGAGACCATGCTGCTGCTCGGTACCGGGCACTGCTTCCGTGATCACGTGCTGGAAGTCTGCCCGGAGTTCGCCCGCTTTTCCAACGACACCGAGGGCATCCGCAAGAGCTTCGAGGGCTCGTCGCTGGAAACCATCAAGCACATGGTGGCCGCCGGCATGGGTGTGACGCTGGTGCCCCGGCTGTCGGTGCCGCGCTCCGCGCTGGAAGGCAACGCCGACGCCACCCAGGACATGGGCGACGCGGCGTTTGTGCACTACCTGCCCTTCGAAGGCGACCCGCCCACGCGGCGCGTGGTGCTCGCCTGGCGGCGCAGCTTCACCCGCTACGAGGCGATTGCCGAACTGCGCAACGCCATTTATGCCTGCCAGTTGCCCGGGGTCAAACGCCTGTCGTGAGGGCGGCTTATCCTTTTCGTGTGTCCTCAACCTTCAGGAGATGTCTTCCATGGCCAAAAGCAAACCATCGGCCCCGTCCATCCAGATCGGCATTGGTGACAAAGACCGTGCCGCCATCGCCAAAGGCTTGTCCAAGCTGCTGGCCGATACCTACACGCTGTACCTGACCACGCACAACTTCCACTGGAACGTGACCGGGCCCATGTTCAATTCGTTGCACACGATGTTCATGGACCAGTACACCGAACTCTGGAATGCCGTCGACCCGATCGCCGAGCGCATCCGCTCGCTGGGCCACGCGGCCCCGGGCAGCTACGCCCAGTTCGGCAAGCTGAGCTCGGTCCCCGACGCGCCGGCCACGCCGCCCAAGGCGCTGGAGATGGTGCGCATCCTCGTGCAGGGACACGAGGCGGTCGCGCGCACCGCGCGCGAGCTGTTTCCGGTGGTCGACAAGGCCAGCGACGAGCCCACAGCCGATCTGCTGACCCAGCGGCTGACGGTGCACGAGCAGACCGCCTGGATGCTACGCTCGCTGCTGGAAGAGTGAAGCCCCACCCCCGCGCGGAATGAGCCCCACCCCCGCGCCGCGGCTGCGGCGCGTCACCCCCTCAAGGGGGGCGAAGCCGGCCCGCCAGTTTCCTTGCCAGGGTGGAGGGCATGTCCCAGGTGCTATGTATCTATGTCCGTTGTCACGCCTGCGCCTTCGCGCCTCTCTCTCTACCTCGATCTGATCCGCTGGAACCGGCCCGCCGGCTGGCTGTTGTTGCTCTGGCCCACGCTGGCGGCGCTGTGGCTGGCGGCGGACGGGTTTCCCGGCTGGCACCTGGTGGCGGTGTTCACGCTGGGCACCATCCTCATGCGCAGCGCCGGCTGCTGCATCAACGACGTGGCCGACCGCGACTTCGACCGCCATGTCAAGCGCACCGCGCAGCGCCCCGTCACGAGCGGGCGCATCGGCACGGCCGAAGCGCTGGGGCTGGGGGCGGGGCTGGCCGTCGTGGCCTTCCTTCTGGTGCTGACCACCAACTTCGCAACCATCGCTTGGTCGTTCATTGGCCTTTTTCTGACGTTGCTCTACCCCTTTGCCAAGCGGGCGGTCTCCATGCCGCAGGCGGTTCTGGGGGTGGCGTTCAGTTTCGGGATCCCCATGGCGTTTGCTGCGGTGCAGGCCGGCCCCGCGCTGGAGCTGCTGGTCTCGCCGGGCGGCAGCCTGGAACTGACGCCTGCCGGAATCTGGCGGGGCGTGCAAGCCAGCGTGCCGGTGTGGGCCTGGGTGCTGCTGCTGGGCAATCTTTTCTGGGTGGTGGCCTACGACACCGAATACGCGATGGTCGATCGGGACGATGACCTCAAGATCGGCATGAAGACCTCGGCCATCACTCTGGGGCGCTTCGACGTGGCGGCCGTGACCGGCTGCTACCTGGTGTTTCTGGCCATCTGGACGCTGGCTGTGTGGAGCCGGGTGCACCCGGGCGTGTGGCTGTCCACCATGGCCTTGGCGCTGGCCCAGGTGGTCTGGCACCACCGCCTGATCCGCGACCGGACCCGGGAAGGCTGCTTCCAGGCTTTCCGGATCAACCACTGGCTGGGTTTCACCGCGTTTGGCGGTGTGGTGGCCGGGTTGGCGTGGCGCTGAGGTTCAGGCGCCGAAGGCCTGTCCCAACTCGGCGGCGCGGGTCTGTGCGGCTTTCAACGCGGTCTCGAACAGCCCTTTGATGTCCGCGGCGTCCATGCTGGTGATGGCCGCGTGCGTGGTACCGCCCTTGGAGGTCACCCGTTCCCGCAGCACCTGTGGCGGCTCGCCGGAGCGTTGGGCCAGCGTGGCGGCGCCAACAAAGGTGCCCACGGCCAATTGGTAGGCCACTTCAGGAGGCAGTCCCATGCGCGTGCCGGCATCCCGCATGGCTTCGAGGAAATAGAAAACATAGGCTGGCCCCGATCCCGACAGGGCGGTGACGGCGTCGAGATCGGCTTCGGTGGACACCCAGACCAGTTCGCCGGTGGTGCGGATGACGCTTTCGGCGAGCGTGCGGTCCTCGGGCGTGACGGCGGTGCGTGCCACCAGTCCCGTCATGCCCAGACCGACCAGGGCGGGGGTGTTGGGCATGGCGCGCACGATGCGTTCGCTGCCCAGCCAGCGGGCGATGGAGTCGCTGGTGATGCCGGCGGCCACGCTCAGGTGCAGGGGATGGCCGAGGAAGTCGGCGGCTGCCGCAGCGGCTTCGCGGAAGGTTTGCGGTTTGATGGCCCAGATCACCAGGTCGGGCGTGGCCAACTCGGGACCTGCTGCGGCGAGGAGGGTGAGGCCGGGGAACTGTTGGGCCAAGCGTGCGCGCTGCTCGTCCCAGGGTTCGATGACCTGCATCCGGTCGACGGGATGCCCCTGGCGGACCAGGCCGCCCAGGATGGCACTGGCCATATTGCCGCCGCCGACAAACGTGATCAGGGGGAAACGGGAGGTAGGGGAGGTCATGTTTCGAGGGCCGAACGGAAAGCCTGCATCTTCGCAGATCGGCGGCGGGGCTCTGGTGCGTGGGATTACCCCTATATAGAGGGGCGCCAAGCGCCTGGCCTGATCTGTGCTGGGTGGGTTTCGGGGTGTTTCAATCCATGGCACAAAAAGAGTGTTGACAGCCAAAGGGTGGTGTGCCACAATCATGAGCTTCGCCCTCAAAAGGCGAGGTTTCTGCCCACCGAAGGGTGGTCATTTCGGCAGCCAGCAGGCGGCTTTGAGATGGTCTTCCGACGACGGGCCCAAGACTGATCGCTCACGGCCGTGGTGGCTGCGAGGATTCAAGTTGGGACTTAAATCAAATGATCCAAACGCAATCTCGACTCGATGTTGCTGACAACACGGGTGCCAAGTCCGTGATGTGCATCAAGGTGCTGGGTGGTTCCAAGCGCCGTTATGCCAGCGTGGGCGATGTCATCAAGGTCAGCATCAAAGAAGCAGCGCCGCGCGGCCGCGTCAAAAAAGGCGAGGTCTACAACGCCGTGGTGGTGCGCACCGCCAAGGGTCTCCGTCGTCCGGACGGCGCCCTGATCAAGTTCGACGGCAATGCCGCCGTGTTGCTCAACGCCAAGCTGGAGCCCATCGGCACCCGCATCTTCGGCCCGGTCACGCGCGAGCTGCGTACCGAGAAGTTCATGAAGATCGTGTCCCTGGCCCCTGAGGTTCTCTGAGGATTCATCCATGAACAAGATTCGTAAAGGCGACGAGGTCATCGTCATCGCCGGTCGCGACAAGGGCAAGCGTGGCAAGGTGCTTGAGCGCGCCAGCGACGACCGCGTCGTGGTGGAAGGTGTCAACATCGTCAAGAAGCACGCCAAGCCGAACCCCATGAAGGGTGTGACCGGTGGGATCGTGGAGAAGACGATGTCGATCCACCAATCCAACGTGGCCATCTTCAATGCGGCCTCCGGCAAGGCTGACCGCGTGGGCGTCAAGGTCCTGGCTGACGGCAAGAAAGTGCGCGTCTTCAAGTCCAGCGGCGAAGAAATCAAGGTGGCATGACCATGGCACGCTTTCAAGACATCTATCGCGACAAGGTCGCGCCCAGCCTGATCGAGAAGTTCGGTTACAAGTCGGCCATGGAAGTGCCGCGCATCACCAAGATTACGCTGAACATGGGCGTGAGCGAGGCCGTGGCCGACAAGAAGGTGATGGACCACGCTGTGGGTGATCTGACCAAGATCGCCGGCCAAAAGCCCGTGGTGACGAAAGCCCGCAAGGCCATCGCTGGTTTCAAGATCCGTGAGCAACAGGCCATCGGCTGCATGGTGACCCTGCGTGGCGCCCGCATGTACGAATTCCTGGATCGCTTCGTCACGGTGGCCCTGCCCCGCGTGCGTGACTTCCGGGGTATCTCCGGCAAGTCGTTTGACGGTCGTGGCAACTACAACGTGGGCGTCAAAGAGCAGATCATCTTCCCCGAAATCGAATACGACAAGGTGGATGCCCTGCGTGGTCTGAACATCAGCATCACGACGACCGCCAAGACCGACGAAGAGTGCAAGGCGCTCCTGGCGGGCTTCCGTTTTCCGTTCAAGAACTGAGGTGGCGCGTGGCTAAACAAGCATTGCTCCAACGTGAACTCAAGCGCGAAAAGCTCGCCGCCAAGTTCGCCCAGAAATACGCCGATCTGAAGGCGACTGCCAACGACGCCAAGCGTTCCGACGAAGAGCGCGACGCTGCCCGTCTGGCGCTGCAAAAGCTGCCCCGCAACGCGAACCCGACCCGCCAGCGCAACCGCTGCGAGATCACCGGTCGTCCGCGCGGCACCTTTGCCTACTTCGGCCTGGCTCGCGCCAAGGTGCGTGAAATGGCTTTCGCCGGCGAAATCCCCGGCGTGACCAAGGCCAGCTGGTAAGCCCTAGGAGAACCCCAAATGAGCATGAGTGATCCTATCGCTGACATGTTGACCCGCATCCGCAACGCGCAGATGGTCGAGAAGACCACCGTGTCGATGCCGGCGTCGAAACTCAAAGCCGCGATTGCCCAGGTCCTCAAGGACGAAGGCTATATCGATGGTTTCCAGATCAAGACCGAAGGCGGCAAGAGTCAGCTCGAAATCGCGCTGAAGTACTACGCCGGCCGTCCGGTGATCGAAAGCATCGAGCGCGTGAGCAAGCCGGGTCTGCGTATCTATCGCGGCCGCAACGCCCTGCCCCAGGTCCAGAACGGGCTGGGTGTGGCCATCGTCACCACGCCGAAGGGTGTGATGACCGACCGCAAGGCGCGCGCCACCGGTGTCGGCGGCGAAGTGCTGTGTTACGTCGCCTGATGCGGGCATTGAGGAGAAACTGAAATGTCGCGTATTGGTAAGCTGCCGGTCACCATCCCTGCTGGGGTGGAAGTGGCCGTCAATGACAGCCTGATCAGCGTCAAGGGTGCCCTGGGTGCCCTGTCGCAGGCGCAAAACGCCCTGGTCAAGGTGGAAAACAAGTCGGGTACGCTGGCCTTCACGCCGGTGGACGAATCGCGTGAAGCCAACGCCATGTCGGGCACCCTGCGTCAGCTGGTGAACAACATGGTCACGGGCGTGAGCAAGGGCTTCGAAAAGAAGCTGACCCTGATTGGTGTGGGCTACAAGGCCCAGGCTCAAGGCAGCAAGCTCAACCTGAACGTCGGTTACTCGCACCCGGTGGAGATCGAGATGCCTGCTGGCATCAAGGTGGAAACCCCGACGCCGACCGAAGTCGTCATCAAGGGCGCTGATCGTCAGCGCGTGGGCCAGATCGCTTCCGAAGTGCGCGCCGTGCGCCCACCCGAGCCCTACAAGGGCAAGGGCATCCGCTACGCGGATGAGAAGGTCGTGATCAAGGAAACCAAGAAGAAGTAAGGACCAGGATCATGTTGACCAAAAAAGAGCAACGCCTGCGCCGTGCCCGCCAAACGCGCATCCGTATTGCGCAGCAGGGCGCTGTCCGTCTGACCGTGAATCGCACCAACCTGCACATCTACGCCAGCGTCATTTCCGGCGATGGTGCCAAGGTGCTGGCCTCGGCCTCGACCCTGGAAGCGGAAGTGCGTACCCAGCTCGGCGCCGCCGGCAAGGGTGGCAATGCCGCTGCAGCGGCCCTGATCGGCAAGCGCATTGCCGAAAAGGCCAAGGCTGCTGGTATCGAGAAAGTGGCTTTCGATCGTTCGGGTTTTGCCTACCACGGCCGTGTGAAGGCCCTTGCAGATGCGGCTCGTGAAGCTGGCCTGCAGTTCTGATCAGAGGGATACACAAAATGGCTAAATTTCAGGCAAACGTGAAAAACGAAGGCAACGACGACGGCCTGCGCGAGAAGATGATCGCGATCAACCGCGTGACCAAGGTGGTCAAGGGTGGTCGTATCCTCGGTTTCGCCGCCCTGACCGTGGTCGGCGATGGCGATGGTCGCGTCGGCATGGGCAAGGGCAAGGCCCGTGAAGTGCCGGTGGCCGTGCAGAAGGCCATGGAACAGGCTCGTCGCAACATGGTGAAGGTGTCGCTCAAGAGCGGTTCGCTGCACCATGCGGTGCACGGCGAGCACGGTGCCGCCAACGTGATGATGCTACCCGCCGTCAAGGGTACGGGCATCATTGCCGGTGGTCCGATGCGCGCCGTGTGCGAAGTGATCGGTATCACCGACGTGGTGGCCAAGAGCCATGGCTCGAGCAACCCCTATAACCTGGTGCGTGCCACGCTGGACGCACTGAAGAATTCCACCACGCCCGCCGAAGTGGCTGCCAAGCGCGGCAAGTCGGTGGAAGAAATTCTGGGCTGATTGGAGCGACCATGAGCACTGAAAACAACGTCAAGGTCCAACTCGTCCGCAGCCCCATCGGCTGCAAAGAGTCGCACCGCGCCACCGTGCGTGGCCTGGGTCTGCGCAAGCTCGGCAGTGTCAGCGAACTGCAGGACACCCCGGCCGTGCGCGGCATGATCAACAAGATCGCCTACCTGGTCAAGGTGCTGTAAGCCAGCATCGAGAAGGACACATACGTCATGGAACTCAACACCATCAAGCCCGCTGAGGGTGCCAAGCACGCCAAGCGTCGCGTTGGTCGTGGTATCGGCTCGGGCCTGGGTAAGACCGCCGGTCGTGGTCACAAAGGCCAGAAGTCCCGCTCGGGTGGCTACCACAAGGTCGGCTTCGAAGGCGGCCAGATGCCCCTGCAGCGCCGTCTGCCCAAGCGCGGCTTCAAGTCGGCTGCCTTGCAGTTCAACGCGGAAGTCACCCTGGCAGACCTGAACACCGTGGACGCCGCCGAAGTCGACGTGCTGGTGCTCAAGCAAGCTGGCCTGGTGCCGCAGTTGGCCAAGCGTGTCAAGGTCATCAAGACCGGTGAACTGCAACGCGCGGTCACGCTGAAGGGTATCGGTGCCACGGCGGGAGCCAAGGCAGCGATCGAAGCGGCCGGCGGTTCGCTGGCCTGATCAGGTACCTCGTAAAAAAGGCACTCTGTGGCAACCGGATCCACGACTCTCGCCAAGACGGGCAAGTTCGGCGACCTGCGTCGCCGGCTGGTGTTCCTGCTGCTGGCGCTGGTGGTTTACCGCGTCGGGGCACACATTCCCGTTCCGGGGATCGACCCTGCCCAGCTGGAGCAGCTGTTCAAGAGCCAGCAGGGCGGCATCCTGAGCCTGTTCAACATGTTCTCGGGTGGCGCGCTCTCGCGCTTCACGGTCTTTGCGCTGGGGATCATGCCGTACATCTCGGCATCGATCATCATGCAGCTGATGACTTACGTCGTTCCGACGTTCGAGCAGTTGAAGAAGGAAGGAGAGGCTGGTCGCCGCAAGATCACCGCCTACACGCGCTACGGCACGCTTGGACTGGCGATCTTCCAGGCCATGGGCATTGCCTTGGCGCTGGAAGGGCAGGCTGGTCTGGTCATCAGCCCCGGCATGGGCTTCCGCATCACTGCGGTTGTCAGCCTGGTCGCAGGGACGATGTTCCTGATGTGGCTGGGTGAACAGATCACCGAGCGTGGTCTGGGCAACGGCATCTCGATCCTGATCTTCGCCGGGATTGCAGCGGGCTTGCCCAACGCCATCGGTGGTTTGCTGGAGCTGGTGCGCACCGGTGCCATGAGCATCCTGGTGGCCTTGTTCATCATCGCGCTGGTCATCCTGGTGACCTACTTCGTGGTGTTCGTGGAACGAGGTCAGCGACGGATTCTGGTGAACTACGCACGCCGTCAGGTGGGCAACAAGGTGTACGGAGGCCAGTCTTCGCACCTGCCGCTCAAGCTGAACATGGCTGGTGTGATTCCACCGATTTTCGCGTCGTCGATCATCCTGTTGCCGACCACCATCGTCAGCTGGGTCAGTACCGGGGATTCCACGCGCTGGCTGCGCGACATCGCTTCGGCGCTGTCGCCGGGGCAGCCGATCTACGTGGCGCTGTACGCTGCGGCCATCGTGTTCTTCTGCTTCTTCTATACGGCTCTCGTGTTCAACAGCCGCGAGACTGCCGACAACCTGAAGAAGAGTGGGGCTTTCATTCCGGGTATCCGCCCGGGTGACCAGACGGCGCGCTACATCGACAAGATCCTGTTGCGGCTGACCCTGGCGGGCGCTATCTACATCACGGCGGTATGCTTGCTGCCGGAGTTCCTGATCCTTGAGTACAACGTGCCGTTCTATTTCGGCGGGACCTCATTGCTGATCATCGTGGTGGTGACCATGGATTTCATGGCCCAGGTTCAAAATTACATGATGTCTCAGCAGTATGAGTCGCTACTGAAGAAAGCGAATTTCAAAGCAAGTTGAGCAGCGATGGCAAAGGACGATGTCATTGAGATGCAAGGGGAGGTGGTTGAAAACCTCCCCAATGCGACCTTCAGGGTCAAGCTCGAAAACGGGCATGTGGTCCTGGGGCACATTTCCGGCAAGATGCGTATGCACTACATCCGCATCCTGCCAGGCGACAAGGTCAAAGTGGAGCTCACGCCGTATGACCTGACCCGTGCCCGGATCGTCTTCCGGGCCAAGTGACAGGACGGCAGTCCGAACGTAATTGGGAAATTTAGGAGAAGACTATGAGAGTTTCGGCTTCGGTCAAGAAAATGTGCCGCAACTGTAAGATCATCCGCCGCAACGGTGTGGTGCGTGTCATCTGCACCGACCCGCGCCACAAGCAACGTCAAGGCTGAGCGTTTAGAGGACTGAAATGGCTCGTATTGCAGGTATCAACATTCCGCCGCACAAGCACGCCGAAATCGGCTTGACGGCCATCTTCGGTATCGGTCGCACCCGCGCTCGCAAGATTTGCGAAGCCTGTGGCATCGAATACGACAAGAAGATCAAAGACCTCTCGGACGCCGAGCTCGAGAAGGTGCGTGACCAGGTCGGTCAGTTCACCATCGAAGGTGACCTGCGCCGTGAAGTCACGATGAACATCAAGCGCCTGATGGACATCGGCTGCTACCGCGGTTTCCGTCACCGCCGTGGTCTGCCGGTGCGTGGCCAGCGCACCAAGACTAATGCGCGTACGCGCAAGGGTCCGCGCAAGGCCGCCCAGTCGCTCAAGAAATAATCGGTTGAAAGAGAAACATGGCTAAAGCTCCTTCCAGCAACGCCGCCGCCCGTGTCCGCAAGAAGGTTCGCAAGAACATTGCGGACGGGATTGCCCACGTGCACGCGTCGTTCAACAACACGATCATCACCATCACCGACCGCCAGGGCAATGCCCTGTCGTGGGCTTCGTCGGGTGGCCAGGGCTTCAAGGGTTCGCGCAAGTCGACCCCCTTTGCTGCCCAGGTGGCTTCCGAAGTGGCTGGTCGCGCTGCGATCGAACAAGGCATCAAGAATCTGGATGTCGAGATCAAGGGCCCCGGTCCTGGCCGCGAATCGTCCGTGCGTGCCCTCGGCGCCCTGGGTATCCGCATCACCTCGATCTCCGATGTGACTCCGGTGCCGCACAACGGCTGCCGTCCGCAAAAGCGCCGTCGCATCTGATCGTCCCGTTGCCGGGATCGCCCTGCTTGCAGGGGTATTCCTCGGCACGCTACAATCAAAAGCTTTTTCGCTTGCCACCGCAGTCCCGCTGCGGTGGCGTTTTTCGCTAAGCCCACCGCCTCCGGCACGCTGGAAGGCTCCCGCAATCTCGCCCCGCAGCGAGCGATTGCGGCAGATATTTCAAGGAAACCACTGTGGCACGTTACCTCGGCCCCAAGGCCAAACTCTCCCGCCGTGAAGGCTCCGACCTGCTGCTCAAGAGCGCCCGCCGCTCGATCAGCGACAAGGCCAAGTTCGACTCCAAGCCAGGCCAGCATGGCCGCACTTCGGGTCAGCGCACCTCCGACTTCGGTCTGCAGCTGCGTGAAAAGCAGAAGGTCAAGCGCACCTACGGCGTGCTGGAGCGTCAGTTCCGCCGTTACTTCGCCGAAGCCGACCGCCGTCGCGGCAATACCGGCGCCAACCTGCTGTTCCTGCTGGAATCGCGCCTGGACAACGTCGTGTTCCGCATGGGTTTTGCCTCGACCCGCGCCGAAGCCCGCCAGTTGGTTTCGCACAAGGCTGTGACCGTCAACGGCCAACAGGTTAACATCCCTTCCTTCATGGTCAAGGCGGGTGATGTTGTGGCTGTGCGCGAGAAGTCCAAGAAGCAGGCTCGCGTGATCGAAGCCCTGGAACTGGCCAAGCAGATCGGTTTCCCGGCCTGGGTGGAAGTGTCTGCCGACAAGGCCGAAGGTGTCTTCAAGAAGACCCCGGACCGCGACGAATTCGCCTCGGACATCAACGAGTCGCTGATCGTCGAACTGTATTCCCGTTAATCCCGTCCCCGGCCGTTGTGGCGCTCCCTCGCGGCACTGGCTGGGTCATTCCATGCTCCGTCTGCCTTATCGGTGTAACGAGCCGAGGGAACTGAAGGAAGTCTGAATGCTGAACAACCTGCTCAAGCCCAAGTCCATCAACGTCGAGCAAGTCTCGGCCAATCGCGCCAAGGTCACTCTCGAGCCTTTCGAGCGCGGCTACGGGCACACCCTGGGCAATGCCCTGCGCCGCGTGCTGCTGTCGTCCATGGTGGGGCATGCTCCCACCGAAGTGACCATCGCCGGCGTGGTCCATGAGTATTCCTCCATCGATGGCGTCCAGGAGGATGTCGTCAACCTGCTGCTCAACCTCAAGGGCGTGGTGTTCAAGCTCCACAACCGCGACGAGGTCACCCTGAGCCTGCGCAAGGAAGGTGAAGGCGTCGTCACTGCTGCCGACATCCAGACCCCGCACGATGTCGAGATCGTCAACCCCTCGCACGTGATCGCCACGCTGTCGCAGGGTGCGAAGCTGGACATGCAGATCAAGGTCGAAAAGGGCCGTGGTTATGTGCCGGGCAGCCTGCGCCGCAACGACGACGCGTCGCGTTCGCTGGGCCGCATCGTGCTGGACGCTTCGTTTTCCCCCATCAAGCGCGTGAGCTACACCGTCGAAAGCGCTCGCGTCGAGCAGCGTACCGATCTGGACAAGCTGGTCCTCGAGATCGAGACCAACGGCTCCATCGGACCGGAAGAAGCGGTGCGCGCTTCGGCCAAGATCCTGGTTGAACAACTGGCGGTCTTTGCTCAGCTTGAAGGGGCTGAAATCTTCGCCGATGCGCCGCAAACGCGCAGCTCGCAGCAGTTCGACCCGATCCTGCTGCGCCCGGTCGACGAACTCGAACTCACCGTGCGTTCGGCCAACTGCCTGAAGGCCGAAAACATCTACTACATCGGTGACCTGATCCAGCGCACCGAGAACGAGCTGCTCAAGACCCCCAACCTGGGTCGCAAGTCGCTCAACGAAATCAAGGAAGTGCTCGCCTCGCGCGGCCTGACCCTGGGCATGAAGCTGGAAAACTGGCCGCCCGCCGGTCTCGACAAGCACTGATCTGCAAGAACCCGTCAACTACGTCTGACGACCCCCTCCCAGTACCTGATCCGGCTGGGAGCAAAACACTGAAAGGAAACTGAAATGCGTCACGGACACGGCCTCCGCAAACTGAACCGCACCAGCGAGCACCGCCAGGCGATGCTGCGCAACATGATGAACTCGCTGCTCACGCACGAAGTCATCAAGACCACCCTGCCCAAGGCCAAGGAACTGCGCCGTGTGGTGGAACCCATGATCACGCTGGCCAAGGAAGCCACCGTGGCCAACCGCCGTCTGGCCTTCAACCGCCTGCGCGACCGCGACGTTGTGGTGAAGCTGTTCGACGAACTGGGCCCGCGTTTCAAGGCGCGTCCGGGCGGCTACACCCGCATCCTGAAGATGGGTTTCCGCGTTGGCGACAACGCGCCCATGGCCCTGGTGGAACTGGTGGATCGCGCTGAAGACGCTTCGGCCAGCGAAGAAAAAGCCGGTGAATAAAAAACAGTGCTATAATTGAAGTCTTGACGCGGAGTGGAGCAGCCTGGTAGCTCGTTGGGCTCATAACCCAAAGGTCGCAAGTTCAAATCTTGCCTCCGCAACCAAACAAATCAAGTCGACAGGCTTGTTTCAAAAGCCCACCAACTGGTGGGCTTTTTTGTTTCTGCCCCATGCCTTCGGGCCGTCATCCGCCTTCAAGCCGCCGCAAGCAGTTCCTGGGCGCGGGCCAGCAGGCGCTTGAAATCGATCTTGCCTTCGGGCGAGACCGGCCACTCGCCCTCCCAGGGCAGGAAGTCGCGCGGCACTTCGTAGATGGCCATCCGTCCCTTGCAGGCTTCGCGCAGTTCCGCATTGCCCGGCAGAGGTTGGCCGTTGCGCATGCGCACGAAGCTCACGACCTTGGTGCCCCAGTAGGGATCGTCGACACCGAGTGTCTTCACGTCGTCGAAGCGGTCGCCGAAGATGTCGAGCAACTGGGTCGTGACGCGGGTGGTGGACACGTTTTCGCCCCCCGACTTGATGACGCCGCCGAGCCGTCCGAGGTAGGTGACGTAGCCGTTGTCGAAGTGCCCGTAGTCACCGCTGTGAAAGTAGCCCTCGCTGTCGAAGGCCTTGCGGGTTTCTTCGGGTTGCTGGTGGTAGCCGCGGAAGAGGTAAGGGCTGCGGTAGCAGATTTCCCCGGCATCACCCTGGCGCACGCGCTCACCGGTCTCCAGGTCCTTGACGACCACCTCCACACCGGGCAGTGGGCGCCCGTGTGTGTGCTTGTTGATGCTGTCGTTGACGCAGTCGTGATCGGCAAGCGAGACCAGGGGGCCGTTTTCGGTCTGCGCATAGAGGTTGTTGATGGTGGCGCCGGGCGGGCACATGCTGCGGACCAGGTCGTAGGTGCGCGGCTCACCGGCGAGGATCGCCTTGGCGATGCTGAATCGGTACCGTTCGAAATCCGGCACGCGGCGCATGCCTTGCCAGTGCGCATCAAAACCGAAGGTGCTGGTGCAGCCATAGCGGTCGATGAGGCGCAGGGCTTCGACCGGGTGGAACCCGTCCATGAGGACCACGGTCGTGCCGCAGTAGGCCAGGTTCATGGTGAGCGCGAAGATGCCGCTGTTGTGATAGAAGGGCGCGAGATTGATGTAGCGGTCGTCTTCGGTGATGCGCAGATTGCGCGCGCCGAAATGGGCGGTGGCCAGGGGGGGACGGTGGTCCCACAGAGCGCTCTTGGACAGCGACGTGGTGCCCGAGGTCTGGCACATGAACTGGATGTCGGTGGCCTTGCCGGCGTCGACCAGGGCCTGCAGCTGTTCGGGCTTCACGCCAATGGCCGGGTCGCGCAGGCGCTGAAAGTCGATGTAGCCGGCGGGGACCGGGGCGGCCCGGCCGACGCAGACGACGTGCTGCAACGAAGGCAGCAGCGCCGAGCGCGCGCGGCCGTCCTCGCGCACGAGATCGGGCAAAGCGCCTTGCAGCAGCGCCAGCACATCGCGCGGGCCTTGCGCATCGACGGTCACGATCAGTTTGGGCGCGTTGCGCTGGAGCACCCCTTGGAGCTCCTGGGTGCCCCAGAGCAGGTTGAGCGGGTTGACGATGGCGCCCACCTGCAGGGTCGCGAAGTACAGGGCCGCGAACTCGGGCGTCGGGCTGGGCAGCGTGGACACCACGTCGCCACGGCCGATGCCCAGGTCCAGCAGGCTCTGGGCCAGGCGCTGCACCTCGGTGTGCAGCTCGTGGTAGCGGATCTCGCGGCCTTCGAATACCAGCGCCACATGGTCGGCGCGCCGGGCGCAGGTCTGGGCGAAAAATTGCGAAATGGTGCGGTGGTACCAGTCTTGCGAAAGCAGGCGGGAGGACAGCATGGGGGCTCCTGAGGGGGGCGGGCACTGCCGCTGGCGGGTGGCAGGCGCCGCGCCTACCACCCGAGGGCGCTTATTGCAGGCCGTGGACCTTGACGTCGACCTTGGAATAGACCTCGTTCCAGTAGAGGTCGGCCAGGGCTTCGGCGCTGTTGATCGGGGCCACGAGCTGGGTCCACTTGGTCAGCAGCGGGCGCATGGCGGCGATCAGCTCATCGCCGCGCTTGACGTTGTGCTGCTTGGCGTAGGTGGCGGCCAGGTTCGGTGCGTCGGCCTCGATGGCGGCGCGCGAGACCTTCAGCATTTCGGCATCGGGCTGGTGCAGCTTGGCCCCCTTGGCCACGGCCTGCTCGACGTCGCGCTTGGCGTAGACGTAGTAGCGGTAGGTGACCTGGGCGCCCATGACGGTGCCGGCACGCAGCATGCCGCGGCGCTGGTCTTCGGTGAGCTTGCGCCAGACGTCGCGGTTGATGTTGGTGGTGGCGCCCGAGAAGGTGCCGCCCGGTACGCCAGGGGTGATGTCGGTGGTGACTTCCTTGAGGTTCAGGCCACTGAGTTCGGGCGCCGACTGGATGCTGCATTCGACGACCTTCTGCTTCATGGCCTCGAAGATCTCGTTGCCGGGCATCGACACCGGGGTCGCACCCACCTGGCGTGCCCAGCGCGCCCAGGCGGCACCGCCGGCGCGCAGCCGCGCGCCCTTGAGGTCGGCCGCGGTGCTGATCGGCTTGGTGCACAGCAGCATGTAGGGCGAGCTGCCACCGGTGCTGGTGAAGACCTGGTTCTGGCGCGCGAAATCGGCATTGCATTCGGGGCACTTGGTGAAGATGAATTCGGCCAGGGCCCCGCCGAAGGCCATGCCGGCCTTGCCGCTCGTGTCGTTCTCCAGCGCCAGCAGCATGGACAGCTCGGACGCCATGTTCAGGTGCGGGTATTCGGCCGGCGTGTAGGGCGTGAGCACGTAGCCGATGTCGGCCAGGCCCTGCTTGAGGCCGGAGGACATCTCGGCCAGGTTGAGCAGCGACAGGTCGTACACGCGCAGGTTGACGGTGTTGTTGGTGTACTGCTTGACCGCGTCGGCATAAATCTTGGCCGATTCGGGCGCGGCTCCGGTCGGGAAGCCCACGGCGTAGCGCAGCGTGGTCTGAGCGCTGGCCAGGGTGCTGACGAGGGCGCCGGCGGCCAGGGCCACGGCGGTGATCAGGTTGCGGGTTGAGGGCATGGTGGTGTCTCCTGTGGGAATTCCCCGGATCGGGGCGGGTGGGAAGCGGAAATCGGGAACAGGCGGGGCGTGGCTCAGTCGCGAAAAACGGGTGTGCGCCGCTCGCGGGCCGCGGCACCGGCTTCGGCCAGGTCTTGCGAATACAGCATGGCGGCGTTCCAGGTGGCCACGTGGTCGAGCCCGTCGGCGATGCGGTGATCGCGAGCGTGGTTGAGCATGTGCTTGGTGCCGCGCAGTGCCAGCGGCGACTTGGCCGCGAGCGTGCGGGCCACGTCGTACACGCCGGCCTGCAAGGCCTCGTCGCTGGCGAAGCACCGATTGACCAGGCGCAGCGAAGCCGCTTCGTCGGCCTCGACGCGCCGGCCGGTGTAGGCCATTTCGCGCGCCGTGCCTTCGCCCACCAGGCGCGGCAGGCGCTGCAGGGTGCCCACGTCGGCCACCAGGCCGACATCGATCTCCTTCACGCAGAACCAGGCGTTGGCGCTGGCGTAGCGCAGATCGCAGGCGGCGATGATGTCGATGCCGCCCCCCACGCAGGCCGCGTGCACCGAAGCGATCACCGGCTTGGCACAGCGCTCGATGGCGGTGACGGTGTCCTGGATGTCGAGGATGTGTTCACGCAGGCGTTCGCGGGCGCGGCCTTCGCAGCGGTCCTGCGTGAGCTTCTGCAGCTCGGCAAAGGTCGCGAGGTCGAGGCCGGCGCAGAAGTGGCGCCCGCGCGCTTCCAGAATGCCCACCCGCGCCGCGTCGGTGCGGCCGAGCCAGCGCATGGCCTCGCGCAGTTCGTCCCACATGCGCAGGTTGATGGCGTTGGCCTTGGCGGGGCGGTTGAGCGCGATGCGCGCGATGCCGGCGTCCAGGCTGACGGCCAGGGTCTCGAAGTCGGGGGGGGACATGGCTCAGGACTCCGGCACGAAGTGCGGGGCGCGTTTTTCCAGGAAGGCGCGCACGCCTTCGCGCGCGTCGGCGCTGGCCCCGCTGGCCACCATGCCCAGGTGCTCCATCGCCAGTTGCTGGTGCAGCGTGTGGTGTGCGGCCTGGTCCACCAGGGTCTTGATGCGGGCGAGCGATCCGCTCGCGCCCTGGGCCAGCGCGCGCACCAGCGCCTGCGCGGCGGGCAGCAGCGCGTCGTCAGCGTGCAACTCGGCCACCAGGCCGGCGGCCAGGCACTGGGCGGCGTCCAGCGGCTGGTTGGTGAACAGGATGTGTTTGGCGCGCATCGGGCCGACCAGGCGGGTGAGCGCCCAGGACACGCCCACGTCGGGACTGAGGCCGATGGCCGAGTAGCCGCCGCGCAGCTTCATGGAGCGCGCGGCGAGCACGATGTCGGCGCACAGCGCCACACCGATGCCCCCGCCGCCGAGCGAGCCCTGCACGGCGCTGACCACGGGGGCGGGCAGGTGGCTCAGGGTGTGGATGGCTGCGTGCAGCGGGGGAATGCCCTGGTCGAGCAGGGCGGCCATGTCGGCGGCGGCGGCGAAGCCGCGGATGTCGCCGCCGGCACAGAAGTGCGGCCCTTGCGCGGTCAGGAGCACGGCGCGCACGGTGCCACGCTGCTGTGCGGCGGCGACTTCGCCGACTGCCTCGACGAAGGCAGCGCCGGTGGCGTCGTCGAGCACGTTGGCCTGTTCGGGCCGGTTGAGGGTGAGGGTGGCGACGTGGTCGCGGATGTCCAGCAGGATGGGGGGCGTCATGGTCATTTCGGGCCGGGGCGCGCGCAAGGAGGAACGTCACGCCGATGGCGGGACAGTGTGGAAGCGCGCGGGGTGGGCGTCTTGCGTCGACTGGCTGGAAGCCGGGCAGGGTTTGTGCGGATAGGGGCGGCGCAGCCATTGGGCGCAAGACGGTCGGGCGCGTGGTGGGCACACTGGTGAGCCACCGGGCGCGTGCTGCGCGCCGTTTCCTGCCGAGGAGTTTTTCGCATGCCCCTGCCGCCGCCCGACTGCCCGCGAGAACCCAGCCAGCAGCGCCAGATCCGCATCGAGGGTTTCCGGCGCGCGGACGGTCTCTGGGACGTGGAAGGGCATCTGTTGGACACGCTGCCGCACGACGTGCAGGTCGGGGGTGGTCTGCGGCGTGCGGGCGAGCCGATGCATGCCATGGCACTGCGCCTGACGGTGGACCTGCAGGCCACCATCCGGGCGGCGGTGGCGGTGTCCGATGCACACCCCTTTGCCGGGGTGTGCGGGCGCATCACGCCGGCCTACGAACAGCTGGTGGGTTTGCGCGTGGGGCCGGGGTTTCGTCGCCAGGTGCGCGCGCTGTTCCCGCCTTCTGCGGGCTGCACGCACCTGAGCGAGCTGGTGCTGGCGCTGGGCACGGGCGTGCTGCAGACGCTGGCCACCGCGCTGCACCGCGACCCGGCGGTCAAACCGTTCAGCCTGGATGGCTGCCACGCGCTGATGACCGACGGGCCCGTGGTGCGGCAGTTCCATCCCCGCTGGTACCGCGGGGCGGATGCGCTGCCGCCTGCGGCCTGAGCGGAAGCGGCGGCTTCAGGCGCTGCCGGCAGGCGGGGGCGCCGCGCCGTAGCTTCGGGCCATGCCGGCGCGCACGTCCATCTGCACGCCGTAGGGCGGGATGGGGTAGCGCAGGCCGTTGGCCGCCAGCCGCTCGACCCCCGTGATCGCTTGGGCCAACTGGGCCGGCCGCAGTGCCAGCAGCAGTTCGTCGTCGGGCACGCCGCCGTAGCGCCGTTCGGGAAAACACGGCAGTGCGAGGCTGGGTTCGCCCGTGGCCAGGGCCCGCCCCCACGAATCGGCGCAGGCCGACTCCCCCACCGCGCCCCATTCGAGGCGGCGGTAGCCGGCCCATTGCAGACCGTTGATCAGCAGGATCATCTGCGCCGGGTTGGCGTAGACCAGTGCGATGTCGGGATCGGGCAGGCGGCCCGCGTTCAGCGGCGACACGGCCATGGCGGCGTAGCGACCGTGCGGCGCGCAGTGCATGGCGCGCTGGTGGGCGGCGGCGTCGGCGGGCGTGGCGAACCACACGCCCACGAAGGGCGTGCCTTGTTCGAAAGCCTCGTCGCGTGGTGACAGGCCCAGCACGGCGCTGCACTGCGGCCCGACCAGATCGGCGGCGGTGATGCCGACGGTCTGGCCGAGCCGGGCCGCCTGGCCGACGATCTGGTCGGCGGTGTGGATGCCGGTCGGGCGGCGCAGGCGGGGCACGCTCTGCAGATCGGCCTCGTGTTGAAACAGCTTCATCGCCACGGGCGTGGTCTTGAGGCGCAGCAGGCGAAACAGCGCTTCGGTCAGCGCGGTGCCGTCGGGTGGTGGGAGCTCTGGCGGGGCGGAGTGGGGCGTGGGGTCGGTCATGGGCGCAGTGTCTGGCGCGGGGCGGGCCAGGTCTTGTGCCCAGTGGCTGCGCGGGGGCGCTGACCGCGTTCACCCCGGAGCGGTGGTGATGCGCAGGTGACGGGGGCGACCAAGCCCCGCGGTCCGGTAGCCAGTTGGCACAAGACCGCGCTGATCCCCTTCCCTAGGATGGCCCGCACGCTGGCTGGACGGTGGTCGTTCACGCCGGTGACCAACACGGAGACAGCCGCCTCATGAGCGCCACCGCCACCCCTTCCGACTTCCACGCCCCGTCGGCCCTCGACATGAACCTGATCGAACGGGTCTGCGTGGGCGACATCGTCCAGCGTTCCGCCGACGTCTACCCCGACCGGATCGCGCTCGTGGACGGCGAGCGCCGACTCAGCTATGCCGAATTCAATGCCCGGGTCGACCAGCTCGGCCACGCCCTGCTGGGCCTGGGCCTGCAGCACCAGGACATCGTGGCCCTGGCCGCGCGCAACCGGCTGGAAATGCTGATCACCTATTTCGCCTGCGCCCGCGCCGGCCTGATCTGCATGCCGATCAACCTCGGCCTGCGCGCGAGCGAGATCGCGTTCTGCCTGCGCGATGCGCGGGCGCGCGTGCTGATCGCCGAACACGCGCTGCGCGACGTGGTCGAGGCGGCCCGGCAGGAAGCGCCGCCGGAGCTGGCGCACGTGTTCTGGTTCGGCGGCGGGTCGCCCGCGCCGGCCGAAGACTTCGATGCGCTGCTGGCCTCGGGCCAGACCGGACCGCTGGAAGTGCTGGTGCGCGACCGCGACGTGGTGCAACTGCTCTACACCAGCGGCACCACGGCCAACCCCAAGGGCGTGCTCACCAGCCACGTGGCGGTGACCATCGCCGGCCTGTCCAACGCCATCGTGCACCAGTGCACGCCCGACATGTCGGCGCTGGTCGGTCTGCCGCTGTTCCACTGCGCGATGCTCAACTCCGTGGCGATGCCGTTCCTGACGGTGGGTGGCAAGCTGGTGCTGACGCAGGGCTTCGATCCGGCCGACAGCGCGCGCCTGATCGACGAACACCAGATCAACGTGATGGTGCTGCTGCCCATGATGTACGGCGTCTGGCTCAGCGACCCGGCCTACCAGGGCCGCACCTTCCCGTCGATGAAGCGCGCCATGTACGCCATGGCACCCATGCCGCCGGAGCGGCTGGAGGCGATCCACGGCATGTTCCCCAACGCCGACGTGGTGCTGGGTTCGGGCCAGACCGAGTTCACGCCGGCCACCTGCGTGCAGCGGCCCGAACACCAGTGGTCCAAAGCGGCGACCTGGGGCACGGCCACGGTGATGACGCGCGTGGCCATCATGGACGAGGACGGCCGGCTGCTGCCGCGCGGCGAGACCGGCGAGATCGTCTACCGCGGCCCGCAGGGCATGCAGGGCTACCTGAACCTGCCGGCGGAAAACCACAAGAGCTTCCGCCACGGCTGGTTCCACAGCGGCGACGTGGCCCACATCGACGAGGACGGCGCCATCTGGTTCAAGGACCGCTACAAGGACGTGATCAAGTCTGGAGGTGAGAACGTGGCCAGCATCGAGGTCGAGCGCTGCCTGCTGCAGCACCCGGCCGTGGCCGATGTGGCGGTGATCGGCGCGCCGCACGAACGCTGGGGCGAAGCGGTGGTGGCCAGCGTGGTGCTGGCGCCCGGGCAGCAGGCCGACGAGGCCGCGCTGATCGCGCATTGCCGCGAACACCTGGGCGGCTTCAAGGTGCCCAAGGCGGTGGTGATCGTCAGCGAGTTTCCGCGCACCGGCACCGGCAAGATCCAGAAGCACCTGATCCGTGCCGAATTGAAGGGCCTGTTCGATGCCGCCTGAGTCGCCCCCCGATCTGGGGCCGCTGGACTTTGGCGCCCTGTTCCACCTGCGCGGCAAGACCGCGCTGATCACCGGCGCTTCCAGCGGCATCGGCTTGCACGTGGCGCAGCTGTATGCCCGTGCTGGCGCGGCGGTGGCCCTGGCCGCCCGCCGGGTCGACCGCATCGAGGCTGCCGCGCAGGCGCTGCGCGCGGCGGGCCACCGCGCCTGTGCCGTGCCGATGGACCTGCTCGACGACGCCAGCATCGTGGCCGCCTTCGACAGCGCCGAGGCCCAATTGGGCGCGCCGCTGAACCTGTTGTTCAACAACGCCGGCGTGTTGTATGCCGCCCGCTTCGTCGACCAGGACATGGCCGAGGTGGACCGGGTGCTGGACACCAACCTGCGGGGCAATTTCCGCGTGGCGCAGGAAGCGGCGCGGCGCATGGGCGCGCGGCGTGACGGCGTCATCGTCAACGTCGCGTCCACCGCCGCCTTCGGCACCGGCGCCCAGCTGTCGAGCTATTGCGCGTCCAAGGCGGGGCTGGCGCACCTCACCCGCATCCTGGCGCTGGAACTGGCTTCGCGCGGCATCCGGGTCAACGCCCTGTGCCCGGGCAATTTCGACACCGACATGGCCGAGACCTTCCGCGACAAGGGCTTCGACCAGAACCTGATCGCGCGCACGCCGCTGCGCCGCTTCGGCCAGTTGCCCGACCTGGACGGCGCGGCGCTGCTGCTGGCGTCCGACGCCGGGCGCTACATGACCGGTGTGGCCCTTCCCGTCGATGGCGGGCAACTGTTGAGCTGGATGTGACCCCATGACGACCGCTTTCGATCCTTCCCTGGCCCTGAAACCCGGTGGCACCGCCGTCATCACCGGCGCGGCCAGTGGCTTCGGCCGCGAGCTGGCGCTGCTGTGCGCAGCCGCCGGCCTGCAACTGGTGCTGGCCGATGTCGACGAAGCCGGGCTGGCGCAGACCGTGGCCCTGACCGGCCTACCGCCCGCGGCGGTGCTGGCGCAGCCCTGCAACGTGGCCGACGCCGGCGAGGTGGACCGGCTGGCGGCGCGGGCGCACGAACGCTTCGGTGCGGTGCACCTGCTGTTCAACAACGCCGGCGTGATCGCCGCCGGCCCGTCGTGGAAGGCCACGCCGCAGGACTGGCAGTGGGTGTTCGGCGTCAACGTCATGGGCGTGGCCCACGGCATCCGCAGCTTCGTGCCGGGCATGCTGGCGCAGGGCGAGCCGGCCTGGGTGGTCAACACCGCCTCGGTGGCGGGCCTGGTGTGCCCGCCCGAGCTCGGCGTCTACGCGGCCAGCAAGCACGCGGTGGTGGCGCTGTCCGAATGCCTGCACCACGAGCTGGCCGGCAGCGGCCAGCCGGTGGGCGTGTCGGTGCTTTGCCCGGCCTACGTCGACACTGGCATCGCCGACGCCTTTCGCCACCGGCCGGCCGAGCTGGCCGAGCGCAACCCCGACGACGCGGCCTTCCTGGCGCGCACCAAGGTGGCCATGCAGGCGGGTCGCCTGAGCGCCCGCGACGTCGCCCAGCGCACGCTGGACGGGGTGCGCGAGGGGCGCTTCTACATCCTTTCACACCGCAGCGCGGCCGCCGGGGTGGAAAGCCGCCTGCGCGCCTTCCTGGCGGGGGGCGCTCCCGACAACCCGCTGGCGGGCGTGGGCTGAGCCCGCCGCACCGCACCGGCCTTCTTTTCCCCACCGAACCCCGGATCCTCCCATGGCTTTTGAACCCACCCCCCGCGTCGTCGACCTGCAGCAGCGCCTGTCGGCCTTCATGGACGCCCACATCTACCCGAACGAGGCCCGCCACCTGGAAGAGGCCGAAACCCTGGGGCCCTGGAAGGTGCTGCCCGTGATCGAGGAACTCAAGCCCAAGGCGCGTGCCGCCGGCCTGTGGAACCTGTTCCTGCCCGAGAGCGAACACGGCCCGGGCCTGAGCAACCTGGAATACGCGCCGCTGTGCGAGATCATGGGGCGGTCGCTGCTGGCGCCCGAGGTGTTCAACTGCTCGGCGCCCGACACCGGCAACATGGAGGTGCTGGCCCGCTACGGCACGCCCGAACAGCAGGCGCGCTGGCTGCAGCCGCTGCTGGCGGGCGAGATCCGGTCGTGTTTTGCCATGACCGAGCCCAGGGTGGCCTCCAGCGACGCCACCAACATCGAAAGCTCGATCCGGCGCGAGGGCGATCAGTACGTGATCAACGGCCACAAGTGGTACACCACGGGCGCCACCGATCCGCGCTGCAAGATCGGCATCTTCATGGGCAAGTCCGACCCCGACAACGCCGACCGCCACCAGCAGCAGTCGATGATCCTGGTGCCCATGGACAGCCCGGGCATCCAGGTCAAGCGTTCGCTGCCCGTGTTCGGCTTCTACGGCATGCCCGACCGCGCGGCCGAGGTGATCTTCGAGAACGTGCGTGTGCCGGCGTCGAACATGCTGCTGGGCGAAGGACGGGGCTTCGAAATCGCCCAGGGTCGCCTGGGGCCGGGCCGCATCCACCACTGCATGCGCCTGATCGGGCTGGCCGAGCGCACGCTGGAAAAGATGTGCCGGCGTTCGCTGGACCGGGTGGCGTTCGGCCAGCCGGTCGCCACCCAGGGGGTGACGCTGGAGCGCATCGCGCAGGCGCGCATCCTCATCGAACAGACGCGCCTGCTCACGCTCAACGCGGCCGAGCGCATGGACACCGTGGGCAACAAGGCGGCCAGGACCGAGATCGCCATGATCAAGGTGGCGGCGCCCAACATGGCCTGCCAGGTGGTCGACTGGGCGATCCAGGTGCACGGCGGCGGCGGCACCAGCAACGATTTCGGCCTGACCCACGCCTACGCCATGGCGCGCCTGCTGCGCCTGGCCGACGGCCCGGACGAGGTGCACCGCAACCAGATCGGCAAGCTGGAGCTGCGCAAGTACCAGCCCCGCCGGCCGGCCTGAGGTCCCGGCGCCTGGCCGGGCGGGCCGCAGCGCAGTGTTCGGACCTGGGGTTAACCCTCGATCTGCCCGCCTGCCGGAACGCTGTCACCCAGGTGCGTATCCGATAGCCATTTGACACAAGACAATGACCAGGGGGGTGCCTACACTGGAAGCCAGACCGGGATAACCCGGCTGGTGGCAGACAACGAGCCGTCAGGCAGGCCCCGAGCGTGCCGACGGCCACCAGGAGACAACGATGCGTATTGACCAGGATCGTCCGTACGCGATCAGTGCGCGGGGCATCACCAGCGCCGAACGTGTGATGTGGATCACCCCTGATCGCGTGTTTTATGCCGGGCTGCTCGGCACGCCCACCACCCGCAACTACGGGGCGCTGTTCGTTTACGTGGCGCTCGACAGCGAGGTGAAGCTGAGCATCGACGGGCAGGCGTGGCAGAGCGGCAATGTCGCGGTGCTGCAGCCTTACACCAGCCACCGCGTTGCCTGCGACGCGCGCCACGTGGTCACGGTCATGATGGAGCCCGAATCGGTCGACATGGCGCGCCTGCCCGGGTGGCTGCGCGACAACCAGGGCGTGATCGAGGCCGAAGAATTCCGCCGCCGCGTGTTGCGGGCGCACCAGGAAATCCTGCGCAACGGCCACCAGGCCGACGCCCCGATGTTCGATTTCGACGAACTGGTGTTCGGCACCCGCCTGCCAGCGCGCTCGGTCGACCCGCGCATTGCCCAGGTGCTGGAGCGCATCCGCACCGACCCATCGAGCCAGGCGCTGGCCCAGGATTGTGCCGAACAGGTGCACCTGTCGTTCTCCCGATTCCTGCACCTCTTCAAAAGCGAGGTGGGGGCATCGTTCCGGAGCTTCCGCACCTGGAAGCGCGCGCGCAGTCTGCTGCACTACGTGGTGGACCAGCGCTCCACCCTCACCGACGTGGCGCTGGGCGCGGGCTATCCCGATTCCACCCACTTCAGCCACTCCATCCGGCAGGTCTACGGGCTCAAGCCCAAGGACATCTTTGCCGGTTCGCGCAAGCTGCGCGTGATCGGCCCGGGCCAGCCCCAGGGCCAGTACGCCTGAGCCGCCCAGGCGGTGCGGGGGACGCACCGCCCATGGTCCGGCGCAGCCGGCCCCGTTCAGTCTGACCACGGACCCGCGCCCCCACCGGCAGCGGGCCGGGCGGGTGCATGCCCGAGCGGCGTCCCCGGCCGGATGTTTTTCCATCCCTGTTGAGGGCCGCCATGTCCACACCGTCTTCGTCCGCTGATCTCCGCCAGCGTGTCCAGGCCTTCATGGCCGAACACATCCTGCCCAACGAGGCCCGCTACGCCGAGGCCCTGAAGTCCGCGGGTGACGGCCATGCGCCGGCGCTGCTGCAGCAGCTCAAGGCCCTGGCCCGCGCGCAGGGGCTGTGGAACCTGTTCCTGCCCGGCCACCACGGCGCGGGCCTGAGCAACGCCGACTACGCGCCGCTGGCCGAGATCATGGGCCGGGTGGCCTGGGCGTCGGAAGTTTTCAACTGCTCGGCCCCCGACACCGGCAACATGGAAATCCTCTCGCTGTACGGGACCGAGGCGCAGAAGGCGCGCTGGCTGCAGCCGCTGATGGCCGGCGAGATCCGTTCGGCTTTTTCCATGACCGAGCCGGCCGTCGCGTCCAGCGACGCGACCAACATCCAGTGCGAGATCCGGCGCGACGGCGACCACTACGTGATCAACGGCCGCAAGTGGTACACCTCGGGCGCGATGAACGCCGCCTGCCAGCTGCTCATCGTGATGGGCAAGACCGAGCCCGACCACCCCGACAAGCACCGCCAGCAGTCGATGATCCTGGTGCCCATCGACACCCCGGGCGTGAAGATCGTGCGCAACATGGCGGCCTTCGGCTACGAAGACCACCCGGGCGGCCACCCCGAAGTGGTCTACGACAACGTGCGCGTACCGGCCGAGAACCTGCTGCTGGGCGAAGGGCGCGGTTTCGAGATCGCCCAGGGCCGCCTGGGGCCGGGCCGCATCCACCACTGCATGCGCCTGATCGGCTGCGCGCAGCGCGCGCTCGAACTCATGTGCCAGCGCGCCACCGCCCGCGTGGCGTTTGGCAAGCCCCTGGGCGAACACGGCTCGGTGCGCGAAGACATTGCGCATTCGTACTGCGAGATCGAACAGGCCCGGCTGCTGACGATGATGGCCGCCGAGAAGATGGACCGCGAAGGCAACAAGGCCGCACGCGACCTGATCGCGGCCGCCAAGATCGTGGTGCCGGCGATGGCTGCGCGCGTGATCGACCGGGCCATCCAGGTGCACGGCGCGGCCGGCGTCTCGCAGGACACCTTCCTGGCCGAGGCCTACGTCTATGCGCGTTTCATCCGCATCGGCGACGGGCCGGACCAGGTTCACCTCGCGGCGCTGGGGCGGCAGTTGCTCAAACAGCACGGCGCAGCGGCGGTGGCATGAGCGGCGCCACCGCAACCCGCCCGGGCGAAGGAACGCCCGCGCCCACGGTGGTCAGCGCTCCGCCGCTGGACCTGCCACGGCTGGAGCGCCACTTCGCCCGGCACGTGCCCGGCGTGGGGTGCCTGTACGAAGCGCGGAGCATCGTCGGTGGCAACTCCAACCCGATCTGGCGCCTGCGCGCCGACGGCGGTGCGTACATCCTGCGCACCCAGCCGGCGGGCGCGCTGCTCAAGTCGGCGCACGCGCTGGACCGCGAGGTGCGTGTCATCCAGGCGCTGGACGGCACCCCGGTGCCGGTGGCGCGCATCCACCACCTGTGCAACGACCCCGACGTGATCGGCGTGCAGTTCTACCTGATGGACTGCATCGACGGCGAGGTGCACCGCGAAGTGGCCATGCCCGGCCTGTCGCGCGAGCGCCGCACCCACCTCTACCGGGCCGCGCTGGACACGCTGGTGGCCATCCACCGCACCGACCTGCAGGCCACCGGGCTGGCCGACTTCGGTCGCCCGGGCAATTACTTTCAGCGCCAGCTGCACCGCTGGACGCAGCAATACCGCACGGCCCTGCCCGAAGGCCTGCCCGCGGTGGACGCGCTGATCGATGCGCTGGTGCCCCAGGTGCCGCAGGCGGAGGCGCCCACGGTGCTGCTGCACGGCGACTGCCGGCTCGACAACCTGATGTTTCAGCGGGGCACACACCGCGTGCTCGCCGTGCTCGACTGGGAACTGTCCACGCTGGGCCATCCGCTGGCCGACCTGGGGCAGTTCCTGGGCGTGCAGGAGCTGGCGCCCGATTACCTGCTGCCCGGCCTGGCCGGCATGGACCGCGCGGCGCTGGGCATCCCGTCGCAGCGCGAGATGGCGCGCTACTACCTGGGCCGCATGGGGCTGGCGCCCGACACCGATCTGCGCTTCTACAAGGCCTTTGCGCTGTTCCGCCAGGCGGCCATGTCGGCAGGCCTGCTGCGGCGCGCGCGCGAGGGCACGGCGGTGGCCGAAAGCGCGCTGGCCTTTGGTGAAAGCACCGAGGTCTTCGCCGAGACCGGGCTGGCCGTTCTGGACCGCCCCGACGTGGCCTGACCCGGCAACCGACCATGGCCCGCGATGTCACCGACACCCCGTTGCAGCAGATCGCGCGCCCGCCCGAAGCGCTGGCGCTGACCGCGCTGCAACAAGGCGACACCGACACCTTGCACCGAGCGCTGGACGAGATGGCGGCGGGGCATGCCGGGCTCGACGCGCTGTCCCTGCACGCGCTGGCACGCAAGGCCGGCAAGCTGCACCAGGACTTCGGCGAAGACCGCGCGCGCGAAGCGCTGGAGCGCATCGGCCGCCAGCTCATGGCCACCTGGGTCGCGCAGTGGCAGGCCGGTGGGGTGGACGACGTGCGCGGCGCCATCGCCGACCTGGTCGCCATCTTCCGCCACCAGGTGGGGGCCGATCTGGCTCCGCTGGAAGAAGACGGCCCGCACGTCACGCTGCACCTGCGGGCCTGCGGCAGCGGTGGCCGCATCGACCGCCAGCGCCTGGCCGAGCGGCACCCGCAGGCCTACGGCCCCTGGCGCGATGGCGTCAACAGCTTCTGCCAGGGCTGCCAAGCGCAGCAGCGTGCGCTCAACGGGGCGCTGGGCTTCGACGCCTGGACGGCCGACAAGCAGCCCGGTGGTGCCTGCGTGCTGCGCTTTCACAAAGGCGTGCAGGCGGGCCTTGTGCTGTTCAGCGACGCCGAGCGCCTGGCCCTGACGCGCACCCGGGTCGACCAGGCGCGCGACCGGCTGGCGCAGGGCGACACCGCCATCGAATCCCTGCTCGACGGCCAGCGCAAGGAGTGGATGCCCTGGCACGACTTCGGTGTGGTCTGGCTGGCGCACTTCTACGCGATCGCGCTGGAGCTGGGCGGCCCCGACTATCTGGACGAGCTGCTGGCCCAGACCTACGAGCCGGCCTTTGTGGCGGGCTTTCCGCGCTACGCCGCGCTCGACGACGAGGCGCTGGTGCGCGAGATCGCGCGCACCTGGAACTACCACTGCGCCGATTTCCACCTGCACGAGGAAGACGACCGCTTCGTCTTCACGCTCGACCCCTGCGGCAGCGGTGGGCGCCTGCTGCGCGCGCAGATGTGGCGTGGCCTGTTCCGCTACGGCGCGCCGCTCTCGCCGCGCATGCCCGAGGCGCACCCGATCAATTTCCTGCGGCGCGACGCGCCCACCTACTGCACCCATTGCGCGGCCTCCAACCGTGCGCAACTGGGCCGGGCCAGCGACCCCGCCGTGCCGCTGTTCTTCGTCATCGACGGCCATGCGCAGCGCGCGCCCGGCATGCCGTGCCGCACCTTTGTCTACAAGCGCCAGGCCGACCGTTCGCGGGTCGACCCCGCGCTGTTCCATCAGGTGGGCTTGCCTGCGCCCGCCGCTTCCCACCCTTGAGGAGTCCCGCCATGAGTACCCCCGCCGGCGCCCCGCGCCACCCCTTCGACCTGTCCGGGCGGATCGCCCTGGTCACCGGCTCCACCATGGGCATCGGCGAGGCCACGGCGCGCGTGCTGGCGCAGGCCGGCGCGCACGTGATCATCAGCAGCCGCAAGCCCGAAGACTGCGAGCGTGTGGCCGGTGAGCTGCGCGCCGACGGCCTGAGCGCCGAAGGCCGCGCCTGCCACATCGGCCGCATGGAAGACATCGCCGCCATGGGCGAGCACCTGCAGGCCACGCACGGCGGGCTGGACATCTTGGTCAACAACGCGGTGCTCAGCCCGCTGCGCAGCATCGACGACACCGAACCCGGCCTGTTCGCCAAGACGGTGGAGGTCAACCTGCGCGGCTACTGGTACCTCTCGCTCGAAGCCACCCGGCGCATGAAGCCGCGCGGCGGCGGCAGCATCGTCAACATCGCCTCCATCGCGGCGCTGCACCCCGACCGCGGCCTGGGCCTGTACTCCACGCTCAAGACCGCGCTGATCGGCATGAGCCGCAGCTTCGCGCTGGAATACGGCGAACACGGTATCCGCGTCAACACCGTGATGCCGGGCCTGATCAAGACCAAGCTGGCCAACGCCTACGACCCCGAGCAGCAGGCCCGCACCATCGCGCGCACGCCGGTGGGCCGCCTGGGCGAGGGCGAAGACATCGGCCACGCCGTGCTCTACCTGAGCAGCCCGGGCGCGGCCTTCGTGACGGGTGCGAGCCTGGTGGTGGACGGGGGGCTGACGATAGCGTCACTGTGAGCTCCCCCCTGCGCCGCTGACGCGGCTTCCCCCCTCTCTGGCGCACCGCTGCGCGGTGCTGGGAGGGGGGACGCACCCCACGGCCCGGCAAAGCCGGTTCCGTGGGTGCCTGGGACCTGAACTTCCCCGCATTCGTCGCCTGTCTTTCGCCTTGCCTTTGCCGCCTCTCGCGGGAACGGGGACTGAGAAGGCAACACGCACATTCACCTTGGAGAACCCACATGAAAGCTGTGCTCTGCAAACAATACGGACCGCCCGCGTCGCTGGTGGTGGAGGCGGTGCCATCGCCGCAGCCCGGGCCGGGGGAGGTGGTGGTGGCGGTGCATGCCGCGTCGGTGAATTTTCCCGACGGGCTGATCATCGAGAACAAGTACCAGTTCAAGCCCGAGCTGCCGTTTTCGCCCGGCGGCGAGGTGGCGGGCACCCTCAGCGCCATCGGGCCCGGGGTCAGCGGCTGGGCCGTGGGCGACCGGGTGATCGCGGTTTGCGGCTGGGGCGGCTTCGCCGACGAGGTGAAGGTGGCGGCGGGCAAGCTCATCCGCCTGCCCGAGGGCATTGGCATGGACGCGGCGTCGGCGCTGGTCATCACCCACGGCACCACGCATTACGCGCTGCAGGTGCGCGGGCAACTGCAACCGGGCGAGACCCTGCTGGTGCTCGGCGCTGCGGGCGGCACCGGCCTGTCGGCGGTGGAGTTGGGCAAGCTCATGGGCGCGCGCGTGATCGCGGCGGCCTCCAGCGACGAGAAGCTTGCGCTGTGCCGCGCGGCCGGCGCCGACGAGGTGATCAACTACGCCACCGAAGACCTGCGCGAGGCGCTCAAGCGGCTGACGGGCGGGCGCGGCGTGGACGTGGTCTACGACCCGGTGGGGGGCGACTACACGGAAGCCGCGCTGCGGTCCATGGCCTGGGGAGGGCGGCTGCTGGTCATCGGCTTCACCGCCGGCACCATCCCGCGCCCGCCGCTGAACCTGCCGCTGCTCAAGGGCTGTTCGCTGGTCGGCGTGTTCTACGGCGGCTTCACCGAACGCGAGCCCGACCGTGCCGATGCGCTGATGCAGCAGTTGCTGAGCTGGCTGCGCGAAGGCCGGGTGCGCCCGGTGATCAGCGAATACCTGCCGATCGAGCAGGCCGCACAGGCGCTCGACACCGTGGGCCAGCGGCGCGCGCGCGGCAAGATCGTGCTGACCACGGCGCTGGGCCGTTCGGCGGGGCTGCCATGAAAGTGCAAGACACGGTGGTGGTGGTCACCGGGGGCGGCAGCGGCATCGGCGCCGCGCTGGCGCGCGCCTGCGCCCAGGCCGGTGCGGCGCAGGTGGTGGTGAGCGACCGCGATGCGGCCGCGGCCGAGACGGTGGCGCGCGCCATCGGCGGTCATGCGATGGCCGCCGACGTGGTCGACGAAGCGCAGACGGTGGCGCTGATCGACGAGACCGAGCGCCGCTTCGGCCCCATCGGCCTGTTCTGCGCCAACGCCGGCGTATCGGTGCAGGGCGGGGTGGAGCGACCCGATGCCGACTGGCAGCGGCTGTGGCAGATCAACGTGATGGCGCACGTGCACGCGGCGCGGGCGCTGGTGCCGCGCATGCTGGCGCGCGGCGGCGGGCACCTGCTGTTCACGGCGTCGGCCGCCGGCCTGCTGTCGCAGTTCGACGCGCCGTACGCGGTCACCAAACACGCGGCGGTGGCACACGCCGAGTGGCTGGCGATCACGCACGGTGGCGAGGGCCTGGGCGTGAGTTGCCTGTGTCCGCTGGGTGTGGACACGCCGATGCTGCAGGCCGAAGCCGGGGCGCGGCGCGAACTGATGTCGGCCGGCCTGCTCAGCGCCGAGGCGGTGGCGCAGGCCACGCTCGACGGCCTGGCGGCGGACGAGTTCCTGATCCTGCCGCACCCGCAGGTGCGCGAGTACATGCGGCGCCGGGGCGATGACCACGCCCGCTGGTTGCAGACCATGCGGCAGTTTCACGCGCAGGCCCGCGGTGGCTGAAGCCGCCGCGCGGGTGCGCGCCATGCTGCTGATCACCACCTTGCTGTGGGGGGTGAACCTGACCGCGATCAAGTGGCTGACCGGCCTGTTCGATCCGGTGTTGCTGTCGGGCGTGCGCATGCTGGCCGCGCTGCTGCCCATGCTGGTGCTGCTGCGCCTGCGGCGCTGCTGGCAGACGCCTTCGCGCGCGCAGTGGCGGCAACTGGCCGCCTGCGGCGTGCTCATGGTCTACCTCAACCAGTGGTGGCTGGCCGAAGGGCTGGCGCGCAGCAGCGCCACCCACGGCGCGCTGATCACGGCGCTCAACCCGCTGCTGTCGGCCATGCTCGCGCTGTGGCTGCTGCGCGAGGCGCTCAGCGGCCGGCGCCTGTGCGGCGTGGGGTTGGGGCTGGCGGGGGTGGCGCTGGTCATCCTCAACCGGCCCGGCGCCGAGCTGGCGCAGGGGGGCCTGGGCGACGGGTTGGTGGTGCTGGCGGTGCTGGTGTTCACGCTGGGCGCGGTGCTGATCCAGCGCCTGACCGCCGACCTCAACGCGGTGGTGATCGGGGTTGGCGTGCACGCGGTCGGGGCTGCCTGCCTGCTGGTGCACACGGTGGTGCAGGGGGCCTGGAACGGGTGGCCCGCCATGCCGGCGCCAGGCAGTGGCTGGTGGGCCATCGCGGTGCTGTCGGGGGCGCTGTCGACGGGCCTGGGCAACCTGATGTGGAACCGCGCCATCGGTCTGGTGGGCATGGCCCGTGCAGCGGTCTGGCTGTACTGGGTGCCGCTGTTCGGGGTGGCGTCGGCGGTGGTCCTGCTGGGCGAGCCGCTGACCGTCTGGCACGCGCTGGGCCTGGGGCTGGTGTTCATCGGTACCCACCTGGGCACGCATGTGGCGCGGGTACCACGCGCCACCGGTCCGGTCTAGGGAAAACCCCTTCGGCCGCAGCCAGTGGGCACAAGCGGGCAGGGGCGGTCGTTCCTAGCATGAAGGCGGCCGAGGTCCTGGTGTGAGCCCTGCGGTGTCCGTGGCTTCGGTGCGTTGCATTCAATGACCAACCGGGCCCACCGATGGCCCAAGGAGACAAGGCATGACCCCCTGGATTCGCCGAGCAATCGGCCTGACCGCCGTTGTGGCCGCCGCCACATCCCTGGTGCTGCCCGCACAGGCGCAGAACCGCGAACTGCGTTACGCCATCGGCCAGCCGCCGAGTGCCCTGCCCGTCATCGGCGGGCAGGCGTTCGCCAAGGCGGTGGCCCAGGCCACCGAGGGCAAGCTCACCGTCAAGGTGTACGCGATGTCGCTGCTGAACATGGCCGAGACCTCGGCGGGCCTGCGCGACGGCCTGGCCGACATCGGCTTCGTGCTGACGCCGTACTTCCCGGCCGAGTACCCGCACACCAACGTGATCTCCGAGGCCTCGATGATGCTGCGCCTCATGGGCGACAAGGTGCGCGGCAAGGAGGGCCTGGCCTACATCCCGGCCATGACCGAATTCATCTTCACCAAGTGCCCCGAGTGCCATGAAGAGTTCGCCAAGCAGAACCAGGTCTACACCGGCCACGTGGGCGGCTCCAGCTACGGCCTGATCTGCAACAAGCCCGTGAAGTCCGAAGCCGACATGAAGGGCAAGCGCTTCCGCGTGGGCGCGGCCAACTGGGCGCGCTGGGTCACGGCCATGGGCGGTTCGCCCGTGACCATGTCGGCCAACGAAATGCTCGAAGCGCTCAAGCAGGGCGTGGTGGACTGCATCGTGCTGTCGTCACCGGAGATCCGCAACTTCGGCCTGACCGAGGTGGTGACCGACATCGCCATGGCCGCACCCGGGGGCATCTTCTCCACCGCCGGTTCCAACGTGAACATGCGCGTCTGGCGCAGCCTCACGAACGAGCAGCGCGCAGCCTTGCTGCGCGGCGCGTCCGTGGCTGCGGCCAACGTGCCGTTCGCCTACCACCGGGTGGAAAACGAGGTGCTGGACCAGATGAAGAAACGCGGCGCGCGCATCCACGAGACCGACCCGGCCCTGGTGCAGAAGTCGCAGGTCTTCATCGAGCAGGACATGAAGACCATCGCGGACTACTTCGCGTCCAAACACGGGGTCAAGCGCAGCGCCCAGATGCTGGCCGAGTTCCGGCCCATCCTGAGCAAGTGGGTCGACCTGGTCCAGACCGTGAGCACCGAAGAGCAGTACGCCGACCTGTACTGGCGCGAGGTGTTTTCCAAGGTGGACACCGCCACCTACGGCATGAAGTGAAGGATCGTTCACCTCTGCGCCGCTGACGCGGCTTCTCCCTCCATGGCACGGCTGCGACGCTGCGCTGGGAGGGGGTGGCGTGGGGCTTTTCCGTGAAGGAGGGCCCAAGGGCGCAGAGGCCGGCGCCGGACGCAAAGAAGAAGCCCGCCAATGGCGGGCTTCTTCTTTTCGGGGGGTGTGTTCAGCCCAGTTGTCGGGCCAGTGCCTTCGGCACCGCGATGGGCAGGTCCAGCAGCATCTGGCCCATGCCCTTGCCCAGCGGGTCCATGCGGGCGGAGGCGGGGCCGCCGCCGTCCAGCGCCTGTTCCATGGTGATGTTCATGGCGTGGATGCCGGGCAGGTAGAAGCGCCGGACCTCGCCCTTGACCAAGTGGGCGAAGTAGGCCTTGACCACCTCGGGCGTGAGCCGGGCCCAGATCAGCGGCATCCAGGCCGGGTCGCGGGCGATCAGGCCGATGTTGGAGATGTCGCCCTTGTCACCGCTGCGGGCCCAGGCCAGACGCACCAGGGGCACGTCCACCGTCTCGGTGTCGGCGGAGCCCCATTCGGCGGGTGCCAGTGCTGCGGGGGCGGTGGCGTCGCCCGTACCGGGCGCGATGGCGGCAGGCTGGGCCTGGCCGTCGACCACCACGGTCACCGGCACCTCGGTCTTTTTCACCAGCAGCGACAGCGGCTTGATGTTGGGCGAAGCGCTGGGCCGGCCGGTGCTGGGGCCGGTGGTGCCGGGCGACCACGAGGTGCCCGAGGGCGCGATCTCGCGCGCGAAGATCTCCAGCGCATGCTTCATCGGGTGCGTGACCGCGATGCGCACCATCACCTCGCGCGAAGCGCCTGTGCGCGCGTGCGGCCCGTACAGCGTCTCGGCGCCGAGCAGGGCCACGTTCGCGCTGGTGTAGCCGGGCAGGCCCAGGCTTTTCAGCAGGGCGCTGGTGCGGGCGATCACCGCCTCGCCCGTGCGCTGGGCCTTGGCGGCGGCGTCGATGCCGATGATGACCATGGTGCCCGCGCAGCGCCAGCCGTCGAGCTGGGTGGCCGAGACTTTGTAGCTGTCGGTCGGTGCGCGTCCCAGGGCGCCGCTGACGCGCACGCGCTCGGGCGACAGCTGTTCGATCACCACCTGGCGGAAGTCGCAGGTCACGTCGGGCAGCAGGTAGGCGCCCGGGTCGCCGATTTCGTAGAGCAGCTGTTCGGCCACCGCGGCGCGGGCGATCAGGCCGCCGGTGCCGGCAGGTTTGGTCACCTCGAAGCTGCCGTCGGCGTGGCATTCGATGATGGGGTAGCCGATGTTCGGCCAGTCTTCCACGCGTTCCCAGTCGGTGTGCAGGCCGCCGGTGGCCTGGCAGCCGCATTCGACGATGTGGCCCGCCAGGCTGCCCCCGGCGAGTGGGTGCCAGTCGTCCGGCGTCCAGCCGAATTCGTGGATCAGCGGGCCCAGCGTGGCGGCGCTGTCCACGCCGCGGCCGGTGATGACGATGTCGGCCCCGGCCGCCAGCGCCTGCGCCACCGGGAAGGCGCCCAGGTAGGCGTTGGCGCTCAGGATCTTTTCGGGCAGCGCCTCGCCGCTGAACATGTCGCGCACGCCGGCTTCGCGCAGGCGCGGCATCTGGGCGCTGATGTCGTCGCCCGTGACCACCGCGATGCGCGGCTTCAGCCCCAGCGTGTCGGCCAGCGCCCGCAGCGCGTCGGCGCAGCCCTGCGGGTGGATGCCGCCGGCGTTGGCCACCACCTTGATGCCGCGGCGCATCACCTCGGGCAGCACCGCCTTCATGGCGATGTCGACGAAGTCGGTGGCGTAGCCCATCTCGGGCTTCTTGGCACGGGCCGCGGCGAGGATCGCCATGGTGGTCTCGGCCAGGTAGTCGAACACCAGGTAGTCGATCTGCCCGCTGTTCACCAGTTGCGGGGCCCCCACCATGCTGTCGCCCCAGAAGCCCGAAGCGCCGCCGATGCGGACGGTCTTGTTTGCGGTTGTCTCTTGTGTCGCCATGTCGGTCGCTCTCCTTGGTTGCGCCGTCAGCGTAGCAGGGCCGGCGCCGGCTGGCTTGCGGCCAGTGGCTGGCCGGCACTGTGGCGCCGGTGCCGACGAAAGGGGCAATGTGACCAATTGACGCAAGACGGGGGCGGGTGCGTCGCCCACACTGGTTTCCGGCCATGTGGCCTGCCCGACACCCTTGCCCAGGAAAACCACTTGGCCTTCCATCCTGCCCGCCAGACGGTTGCTGAACCGGCTCCCGCCTCGTTCTGTGTGCTGGGCATGGCCGAGAGCGTGCACTGGGTGTCGCTCGCGCTCATGCGGGCGGTGCGGGCCCAGGGGTTTCGCACCACCGGCCTGATGCCGGTGGCGCGCGACGCGCAGTGGCGCCATGGCCGCTGGCACAGCGCGCGCGTGGCGCGCCTGCAGGCGGCCAGTTCGTTCGACTTCCCGGCCAGTGCGCTGTGCACCGCGCCCGTGCCCGATCCGGCGGTCACGGCCGCGCCACCCCGGTTCGACCCGGAGGCGGTGGCCGAGAGCTACGCCGCACTGGCCACCTGGACCGACGTGGTGGTGGTTGACGGCGTGGGTGACCCCGACGCGGCGCTGGCGCCGGGCTTCACGCTGGCAGATCTGGCGCAGTCGCTGGGGCTGCCGGTGATCGTGGTGTGCGAGGACGACGCCGCGGCGCTGCAGGCGTCGTGCGCGCTGGTCAAACGCTGCCGCGCCCGCGGCCTGCGCGTGGCGGGCTGGGTGCAGGTGGGGCAGCACCCGCAGGCCTGCGCGGCCGGCATCCCCCGGCTCGGGGTGCTGCCGCGCGACGACCTGCAACAGCCCGGGGTCGCGGCCTGCCACGTCGATGCGGCCCGGCTCATCGAGGCACTGGGGCCCGCCGCCCCCTGAGCCTGCCGCGGCAGCCAATCCGCGCAAGACAGCTCGCGGCCATCGCCGAACAATGCCGGCAACGGACCCCTTTCCGGTCCGACCCCGTTGCTGACTGTTATGACCTTTCGTGCCACCCTGGACCTGCTGCTGCTCGACTGGCTGCAGGCCGACGCGCTGACGGCGCGCCCCCGTTTTGCCGAACACTCTGCGGACACCTTCGCCGCGGTGCTCGACCTCAGCGAACGCCTGGCGCAGGACAAGTTCGCGCCCCACAACCGGCGCGCCGACACCGAAGAGCCGCACTTCGACGGCGAGCGCGTGCACCTGCCCGAAGCCACGCGCGAGGCGGTGCAGGCCCATGCCGAAGCCGGCCTGCGCGCGGCGGGGCAGGACGCCGAATGCGGCGGCATGCAACTGCCCTACGTGGTGGAAGCGGCCTCGCGCAGCTTCTTCATGAAAGCCAGCATCGGTATCGACGCCTACGCCATGCTCACCACGGCCAACGCCAACCTGCTCATGGCGCATGGCACGCCGGCGCAGCGCACCGCGTTTGCCGTGCCCGAACTCGATGGCCGCTACACCGGCACCATGTGCCTGAGCGAGCCGCAGGCCGGCTCCAGCCTGGGGGACATCCTCACGCGCGCGGTGCCGGACGGCGCCGGCAGCGACGCCGATCCGCTCGGTCCGCGCTACCGCCTGCAGGGCCACAAGATGTGGATCTCCGGGGGCGAACACGAACTGTCCGACAACATCGTGCACCTGGTGCTGGCCAAGGTGCCCGGTGCCGACGGCCGCCTGCCGCCGGGCGTCAAGGGGATTTCGCTGTTCATCGTGCCGCGCTGGCTGGTCGATGCCGACGGCCGCCTCACCGGCACGCGCAACGACGTGGCGCTCGCCGGGCTCAACCACAAGCTGGGCTACCGCGGCACGGTCAACACCCTGCTCAATTTCGGGGAAGGCCGGTACCCGGTGGCCGGGCGCGCGGGTGCCGTCGGCTACCGCGTCGGGGCCGAAGGCGACGGCCTGCGCTGCATGTTCCACATGATGAACGAGGCGCGCATCCAGGTGGGGCTGGGGGCCACCATGCTCGGGTGGGCGGGCTACGAGGCCGCGCTCGACTACGCACGCCAGCGCCCCCAGGGCCGGCCCGCCGGCCCGGCCGGGCGGGACCCCGCCACACCGCCGCGGCCCATCATCGAACATCCCGATGTGCGCCGCATGCTGCTGGCGCAGAAGGCCTATGCCGAAGGCGGCCTGGCCCTGGGGCTGTACTGCGCGCGGCTGGTGGACGACAAGGCCACGGGCGACGCCGCGGTGGCCAGCGAGGCCGGTGCCTTGCTGGAGCTGCTCACCCCCGTGGCCAAAAGCTGGCCCAGCGAGTGGTGCCAGGAAGCCAACAGCCTGGCGATCCAGGTGCACGGCGGCTACGGCTATACGCGCGATTTCGCGGTGGAACAGTACTGGCGCGACAACCGGCTGAACATGATCCACGAGGGCACGCACGGCATCCAGGCGCAGGACCTGCTGGGTCGCAAGGTGCGCGCCGAGGGCGGCCGGGCGCTGGCCTTGTGGCAGGCCCGGCTGCAGGACACGGCGCGCCGCGCGCGCGCGGTGGTGGCCCTGCAGCCGATGGCCGATGCGCTGGAGGACGCGGCCGCACTCGTCACCGCCGCCACCCAGGCCGCCTGGCGCGGCGACCGGCCCGACGTGGCCACCCACAACGCCATGGGCTATCTGCGCGGCTTCGGCCACACCGTGGTGGCCTGGCTCTGGCTCGATCTGGCGACGCTGGCGTCACAGCGCCTGGAGGCTGGCGCGGGCGATGCCCAGCTGCTGCAGGGCCAACTGGCGGCGGCGCGTTACTTCTTCGTGCGCGAGCTGCCCCAGGTGGGGGCCTGGCTGGCGCCGGTGATCGACGGCGACGACCAGCTGGCCACGCTCGACACGGACGTGCTCTGAGGTCAGCCACTGCGCGCAAGTCGCGGCGGGGGCCGGTTCCTAGAATGAAATGCGCGGCCCGCAGCCACCCCGGCTGCGGGGCTTTCCCCCTCTCAGCCCCATGTTCGACTTTCCTTCCGCGCCCCATTACTTCACCGCCGAACACGACGCCTTCCGCGAAGCGCTGCGCGACTTCGTGGCGCGCGAGATCACCCCGTTCGCGGCCGACTGGGACGAGGCCGAAGGCTTTCCGCGCGAGCTCTATCGCAAGGCCGCCGATCTGGGCGTGCTGGGCGTGGGCTACGACGAAGCCTATGGCGGCACACCGGCCGACGTGTTCTACCACCTCATCGTTTCGGAAGAGATTGCGCGCTGCGGCGCCGGTGGCGTGGGGGCGTCGCTGCTCTCGCACACCATCGGGCTGCCGCCCGTGGCCCGTTTCGGCAGCGAGGCGCTGAAGCAGCGCATCATTCCCGAGGTGCTGCGCGGCGAAAAGATCGCCGCGCTGGCGGTGACCGAGCCCTCGGGCGGCTCCGACGTGGCGGCGCTCAAGACCACCGCCGTGCGCGATGGCGACCACTACGTCGTCAACGGCGAAAAGGTCTTCATCACCTCGGGCATGCGGGCCGACTACTTCACGGTCGCGGTGCGCACCGATCCGGCCAGCAAGGGCGCCTCGGGCATTTCGGCGTTGCTGATCGAAGGCGACGCGGCGGGCCTCTCGCGCACCGCGCTCAAGAAGATGGGCTGGTGGGCGTCGGACACGGCGCACCTGCGCTTCGACAACGTGCGCGTGCCGGCGAGTCAGTTGCTGGGCGTGGAGCACCAGGGCTTCAAGGTGTTCATGAACAACTTCAACAGCGAGCGCCTGGGCATGTCGGCGCAGGCCTGCGCCTACGCGCAGGTCTGTCTGGAAGAGGCGCTGGACTGGGCGCGCGAACGCAAGACCTTCGGCATGAGCCTGTCCGAGAGGCAGGTGATCCGCCACAAGCTGGTCGACATGTACGCCCGCATCGACGCCGCGCGCAGCCTGATCTACGACCTGGCCTGGCGCCTGCGCGAAGGGGTGGGCGACGCCAACGAGCTGGTCGCCCGCACCTGCATGGCCAAGATCCTGTCGACGCAGGCCATGCAGTTCTGCGCCGACCAGGCGGTGCAGATCCTGGGCGGCATGGGGTTCATGCGCGGTACCCGCAGCGAACGCATCTACCGCGAGGTCAAGGTGATGATGATCGGTGGCGGTTCCGAAGAAATCATGAAAGACCTGTCGGCGCGCCAGCTCGGTTTCTGAGCGGGCGTTCGGCGGCGCCCTGCCGGAGGCGGCCCTGAGCCTGGGCGGCCTGTGGATTCCCGCGTGCGCGGGAATGACGGGTGCTGGGTGCCCGGGACACGCGCCAAGGGCGAAGCGTTGGGGGGCAGGTGATCCGCCGCCGGGTCGCTGTGAGGTGGCTGGATTCCCGCGTTCGCGGGAATGACGGCTTCCCTGCGGGCACCGACTCGTGCAGCGGCGGAGCGTGGGGGCCACCCCGGGACAACCCGGGCCGCAGGCAGCCAATTCTCGCAAGACACTGTGTCGCGGCACTCCTACGATGACTTCCACACCGTCGCCAGGCCTTCGGCCCCGCGGCACCGAGCGCAATCTTCCGATTCCTATGGCACACATCGAGTCCCAACTGTCCGTCACCAGTGACACCTACCAGGCCAACCGCGAAGGCATGCAGGCGCTGCTTGAGCGTGTGCGTCTGTACGAAGCCCGCGCGCGCCAGAAATCGGCCGCCTCGCGCGAGCGGTTTGAAAAGCGCGGGCAGATGCTGCCGCGCGACCGCCTTGCGCTGTTGCTCGACCCGGGTGCGCCCTTTCTCGAAATCGCCTCGCTCGCGGGCCTGGGCATGGACCAGGCCGACCTCGACCGCAGCGTGCCCGGCGGTGGCGTGATCGCCGGCATCGGCTTCGTTTCGGGCATCCGCTGCATGGTGATGGCGTCCGACTCCGGCATCGACGCCGGCGCGCTCCAGCCCATGGGGCTGGACAAGATCCTGCGCGTGCAGGAGCTGGCGCTGGAAAACAAGCTGCCCTATGTGCAACTCGTCGAAAGCGCGGGCGCGAACCTCATGGCCTACCGGGTCGAAGACTTCATCCACGGCGGCAGTTCCTTCCGCAACCTGGCGCGCCTGTCGGCCGCGGGCTTGCCGGTGGTGACGGTGACGCACGGCTCGTCCACCGCCGGCGGCGCCTACCAGACCGGCCTGTCCGACTACATCATCCTGGTGCGGGGGCGCTCCAGGGCCTTCCTGGCCGGCCCGCCGCTGCTCAAGGCCGCCACGGGCGAAATCGCCACCGAGGAAGAGCTCGGCGGCGCGGTGATGCACACCAGCATCTCGGGCCTGGGCGACTACCTCGCCGAGGACGACCGCGACGCGCTGCGCATCGCCCGCGAGGTGCTGGGCCAGATCGACTGGAACCGCGACACGCCCGCCGATGCGCCGCGCGCCTTCAAGCCGCCCCGCTACGACACCGAGGAGCTGCTGGGCATCATGCCGATGGACCACAAGCGGCCGGTGGACATGAAGGAGGTGATCGCGCGCATTGCCGACGACTCCGAGTTCCTGGAGTTCGGCGAGAACTACGGCAGCGCCACCGTCTGCGGCCACCTCAAGATCGAAGGCTGGCCGCTGGGCGTGATCACCAACAACGGCCCCATCGACCCGGCCGGCGCCACCAAGGCCACGCACTTCATCCAGGCCTGCTGCCAGTCGAAGACGCCCATCCTCTACCTCAACAACACGACCGGCTTCATGGTCGGCCGCGCCTACGAGGAGGGCGGCATCATCAAGCACGGCTCCAAGATGATCCAGGCCGTGACCAACGCCACCGTGCCGCAGATCACCATCTACTGCGGCGCCTCGTTCGGCGCCGGCAACTACGGCATGTGCGGCCGCGGCTTCCATCCGCGCTTCTGCTTCTCGTGGCCCAACGCCAAGACGGCGGTCATGGGCGGCGAGCAGGCGGCGCAGACCATGGCCATCGTCACCGAGGCGGCGATGCGCCGCAAAGGTGAGGTGGACCACGCCAAGATCGAAGCGCTCAAGCAGGGCATCGTCGAACGGTTCGACCGCCAGATGAGCGTGTTCACCACCAGCGCGCGCCTGCTCGATGACGGCGTCATCGACCCGCGCGACACCCGCGCCGTGCTGGCCAACGTGCTGGCCCTGTGCCGCGAAGCCGCCGCCCGCGAACCCCAGGCCATGCAGTTCTCCGTGGCCCGCCCCTGAATCTTTCGCCCAACCCCGCCATGCAACTCACCCCCGAACACGAACAGATCCGTGACACCATCCGCCGCTGGATTGCCGAGAAGGTCAATCCCCATGTGGACGCCTGGGAGGAGGCCGAAATCTTCCCCGCCCACCAGGTGTTCCGCCAGATGGGCGAACTGGGCCTGCTGGGCCTGAACAAGCCGGTCGAAAACGGTGGCATGGGGCTGGACTATTCCTACGCCGCCGTGCTGGCCGAAGAGCTGGCGCAGATCAACTGCGGCGGCATTCCCATGGCCATCGGCGTGCAGACCGACATGTGCACGCCAGCGCTGGCCCACCGCGGCAGTGCGGAGCTGCGGGCCGAGTTCCTGGCGCCCGCCATCTCGGGCGAATACGTCGGCTGCCTGGGCGTGTCCGAAGTGGGCAGCGGCTCCGACGTGGCGTCCATCAAGACCACCGCGCGCAAGGACGGGGACGACTACATCATCAACGGCGGCAAGATGTGGACCACCAACGGCACGCAGGCCGACTTCTGCTGCGTGCTGGCCAACACCTCCGACGGCCCGGTGCACAAGAACAAGTCGCTCATCATCGTGCCGATGAAGACCAAGGGCGTCGAGGTTGCCAAGAAGATCCGCAAGATCGGCATGGACGCCTCCGACACCGCGCAGCTGTTCTTCGACGATGTGCGCGTGCCGCAGCGCTACCGCGTGGGCGAGGAGGGGCAGGGCTTCATCTACCAGATGGAGCAGTTCCAGGTCGAGCGCCTGTGGGGCGCGCTCAACACCTGCGCCTTCGCACAGCGCGCCATCGACATCACCATCGAATACACACGCGATCGCCAGGTGTTCGGCAAGCCGCTGCTGGACAACCAGGTGGTGTACTTCAAGCTGGCCGAACTGCAGGCCGAGGTGGAGGCCGTGCGCGCGCTGAACTGGCGTGGCGTGGAAATGATCGTGCGCGGCGAAGACGCCACCCACGTGGCCACCATGGCCAAGTTCAAGGTGGGCCGTCTGGTGCGCCAGGTGACCGACAGCTGCCTGCAGTACTGGGGCGGCATGGGCTTCGTCAAAGAGAGCCTCATCTCGCGCTTCTACCGCGACTTCCGCCTCAGCTCCATCGGCGGTGGCGCCGACGAGGTGATGCTGCAGATCCTGTCCAAGAACATGGGCATCTTCCCCAAGAAAGCCGCCTGAGCGCCCTGCCCACCATGACCACTGCGACCCCTTTCCACAAGATCCTGATCGCCAACCGGGGCGAGATCGCGCTGCGCGTGATCCGCTCCGCCCGTGCCATGGGCTACCAGACCGTGGCCGTCTACTCCACCGCCGACGCCGCTTCGCGCCACGTGCTCGAAGCCGACCAGGCGGTGTGCATCGGCGAGCCGCTGCCGGCGCAGAGCTACCTGCGCATCGACGCCATCGTCGAAGCCGCGCGCCGCACCGGCGCCGACGCGGTCCACCCCGGCTACGGCTTCCTGGCCGAGAACGAAGACTTCGCGCGCGCCTGCCGCGACGCCGGCCTGGTCTTCATCGGTCCGTCGCCCGAAGCCATCATCGCCATGGGCCACAAGGCCGGTGCCAAGCAGATCATGATGGACGCGGGCGTGCCCTGCATCCCCGGCTACCAGGGCGAGGACCAGAGCGAGGCGCGCCTGGCGGCCGAGGCCGAACGCATCGGCTTTCCGGTGATGATCAAGGCCACCGCCGGCGGTGGCGGGCGCGGCATGCGCCTGGTCGAAAGCGCCAAGGCGTTTCCCGAGCTGCTGCGCAGCGCGCAGTCCGAAGCGCTGAACGCCTTCGGCGACGCCGAGGTGATCCTGGAGCGCGCCATCATCGAGCCGCGCCACATCGAGATCCAGATCTTCGCCGACCGCCACGGCAACGCCATCCACCTGGGCGAGCGCGACTGTTCGGTGCAGCGTCGCCACCAGAAGGTGGTGGAAGAGGCGCCGTCGCCCGCTGTGGATGCGGCCCTGCGCGAACGCATGGGCGCCACCGCGGTGGCCGCGGTCAAGGCCATCCGCTACGAAGGCGCGGGCACGCTGGAGTTCCTGCTCGACCAGCAGGGCCAGTTCTATTTCATGGAGATGAACACCCGGCTGCAGGTGGAGCACCCGGTCACCGAAGCCATCACCGGCCTCGACCTGGTGGAACTGCAACTGCGGGTCGCCGCGGGCGAGGCCTTGCCGCTGCGCCAGGAAGACGTGCGCTTACAGGGACACGCCATCGAGGTGCGCCTGTGCGCCGAAGACGTGGACCGCGGCTTCATGCCCCAGAGCGGCACGCTGCGCCTGTGGCAGCCCGCGCAGACCCTGCGCGTGGAGCAGGCGCTGCGCAGCGGCGCCGAGATCCCGCCGTTCTACGACTCCATGATCGCCAAGGTGATCGCCCACGGCGCCACGCGCGACGAAGCGCGCCGCCGCCTGCTGCAGGGCCTGCACCAGACCGTGGCGCTGGGCGTGACCACCAACCAGGTGTTCCTGGGCGCCTGCCTGCGCCACCCGGTGTTCGCCGAAGGCGGCGCCACCACGGCCTTCATCGCCCGCCACCAGGATGCCCTGCTGCAGCCCGACGCCGCCGTGCGCGAGCGGGCGCTGGTGCTGGCGGCCGCACTGCTGTTCGAAACCGCGGGCGGCGCGCCGGCGCGGCCCCTGCTGCGCCGCCTCGCCCACCGACTGCCCGTGGGCCTGCTGCTGGAAGTCAACGGCGCGCGCCACAGCGTGCACGTGGCGCAGACCGGTCCCGATCACTTCCTGGTCACGATCGGGGAAACCGAGCACGGCGTGGCGCTGGTGGCCACCGACACCCAGGGCGACGCCGGCCGGGTGCGCGTGGTGCTCGACGGGGTCATGGAAAGCGCCGATTTCGTGCGCGACGGGGCCCAGCTCTGGCTGCATTACGCCGGCCAGCCCGTGACCGTGACCGACCTGACCCGCAGCGCCGCACAGCGCGCCAGCGACAGCGGGGGCGACGGCAAGGTGCGGGCCTCCATGAACGGCCGCGTGGTCGCGGTGCTGGTGGCCGAAGGCGACCAGGTCGAGGCCGGTCAGCCCGTGGTCACGCTCGAAGCCATGAAGATGGAACACGTGCACCTGGCCCCGGTGGCCGGCCGCGTGCTCGGCCTGAGCGTGGGCGTGGGTGAGCAGGTCACGGCGCGCCGCGTGCTCGCTGAGATCGAGGCGCCGGTGGCGGCCTGAAGACCCGGACCCAAGGAGACAAGACCATGAGTGAAGCGCCCGAAGTCCTGCTGGAAAAACGCGGCCAGGCTTTCTGGATCACCATCAACCGGCCCGAGAAGCGCAACGCCCTGCACGCAGGCGTGATCGCGCTCATGCGCGAAGGCCTGCGCCAGGCGCACGCCGACCCCGAGGTGCGCGCCATCGTGCTCACAGGCAGTGGTGACAAGGCCTTCTGCGCCGGTGGCGACCTGCAGCCGGGCAAGGGCTTCGCGTTCGACTTTTCCAAGCCCAGCGTCGACTACGCCGACCTGCTGCGCGAAGCCCAGAACGCCACACTGCCTCTCATCGCGCGCATCAACGGCACCTGCATGGCCGGCGGCATGGGCCTGCTGTGCATGGTGGACCTGGCCGTGGCGGCCGACCACGCGCTGTTCGGCCTGCCCGAGGTCAAGGTCGGGGTGTTCCCGATGCAGGTGCTCAGCCTGCTGCAGGACCTGGTGCCGCGCCGCACCGTGCGCGAATGGGCGCTGACCGGCGAGCCCCTGAGCGCGGCCGATGCGCTCGACGCCGGCCTGCTCAACCACGTGGTGCCGGCCGCCGATCTGGACGCCAAGGTCGACTGGCTGCTGGGCCGGCTGGTGGACAAGTCGCCCACCGCCATCCGGCGCGGCAAGTACGCCATGCGCGCCATCGAGGCGATGTCGTTCGACCAGGCCATCGCCTACACCGAGAGCCAGATCGCGCTGCTGGCCATGACCGAAGACGCCCGGGAAGGCCTGGCCGCCTTCAACGAGCGGCGCAAACCCGTGTGGACCGGCCGATGAACGCTGGCGCGCCTGCGGTGTCCCTGCCGGACTGGCCCGGTTCCCGCGCCGGTTTGACCACGCCCGTGCTCGGCCTGGCGACCTGGCTGCGCCGCGTGGCCGAACGCCACCCGCACCGGCCGGCGATCACCTGCGACGAGCGCACCTGGACCTATGCCGAGCTGCAGCAGCGCGTGGAGGCCATGGCCGCCGTGCTCGCGGCGCAGGGCCTGCAAGCGGGTGACCGCGTCGGTTACCTGGGGTTCAATCACCCGCTGTTCCTGGTCGCGCTGCACGCGTGCGCGCGCCTCAACGCCATCTTCGTGCCGCTGAACTTCCGCCTCTCCGGGCCGGAGATCGCCTTCATCGCCGAAGACGCGGGCCTGCGCGTGCTGCTGGCCGATGCGGCGCACCGGCCGGTGGTCGATGGCATCCGCGACGGGCTGCGCTGCCCGTGTTACCTCGCGCTCGATGGCGAAGCCCCTGGCTGGGCAACGCTGCCGGCGCTGGACCGCCCGGCCGCCGCGGTGCCGGCCGAGCAACCCACCGCGCCCGACGACGTGGCGCTGATCATGTACACCTCGGGCACCACCGGTCACCCCAAGGGCGCCATGCTCACGCACGGCAACTTCTGGACCAACAACCTCAACGGCATCCTGAGCAACGGCCTGCGCTGCGAGGACGTGGTGCTCAACTTCGCGCCGCTGTTCCACGTCGGTGGCCTGTGTTCGGTCTCGATGCCGGCCATGCAGGCCGGCGCCCACCTGGTGCTGCACCGGGCCTGGGACGCCGAGGCCGTGATGCACGACATCGCCCGCCACCGGGTGAGCGTCACCTTTGCGGTGCCGTCGATGCTGCTGTTCATGAGCCAGCACCCCGGTTTCGGAGCCGCCGACCTGTCCAGCCTGCGCACCATCGCAGTGGGCGGTGCGCCCATGCCGCTGCCGCTGCTGCAGCGCTACGCCGAGCGTGGCATTCCGGTCAACCAGGGTTTCGGCATGACCGAAACCACCGCCACCGTCAGCCTGCTCATCCCCGAGCGAAGCATCGACAAGCTCGGTTCCTGCGGCACGCCGGCGCTGCTGACCGAGGTCTGCCTCAAGGACTACGAGGGCCGCCTGATCACCGAACCCCACCAGCGCGGCGAGCTGTGCATCCGCGGGGGCAACGTGATGCGGGGCTACTGGAATCGCCCCGACGCCACGGCAGCGGCCTTCGACGACGAGGGCTGGTTCCACAGCGGCGACGTGGCCTACGTCGACGAAGACGGCTTCTATTTCATCTGCGACCGCCTCAAGGACATGGTCATCAGCGGTGGCGAAAACGTCTACCCGGCCGAGGTCGAGAGCGTGCTCTACCGCCATCCCGCCGTGGCCGAGGTGGCCGTGATCGGCGCGCCCGACGAGCGCTGGGGCGAACGCGTGGTGGCCGTGGCCGCGCTGAAGCCGGGCGAGCAGCTCACGCTGGAAGCCTTGCAGGCCTTTGCGCGGCAGGAATTGGCCGGCTACAAGCTGCCGCGCGAGCTGCGTATCGTCGATGCGCTGCCGCGCAACCCCACCGGCAAGGTGCTCAAGGCGCGCCTGCGGCAACCTGCCCCCTGAGTTTCATCCCCCAGAAAAAACGGAGACAAGCGCATGAGCCCGATTCCATCCCTGCCCGCCGACGGCTTCGGCGGCGTGCCCGCGCCCTGGCCCAAGATCGCCATGGGCCAGTGGTTCACCGAACGCGCGCGGCGCGACGGTGGCCGCCAGGCCCTGACCTTCGAGGGCCGCACCTGGACCTATGCCGAGATGCTGGCCGACATCGACCGCCTGGCCGGCGCCCTGCGCGCCGGCGGCATCGAGCCGGGCACCCGCGTCGGCTACCTCGGGTTCAACCATCCGATGTTCTTCGTCGCGCTGTTCGCGTGTTCCAAGATCGGCGCCATCTTCGTGCCGCTGAACTTCCGCCTGGCCGGGCCCGAGTTCGAATACATCATCAACGACGCGGGCGTGCACACGCTGCTGGTCGACACCGACCACATCGCGGTCATCGACTCGGTGCGCGACCGGCTGCACTGCCAGCGCTACCTGTGCGCCCACGGCCAGCCGGCCGACCCCGCGCGCTGGCCCGGTGCGGCCGAGGCGATGGCGGCGGCCACGCCCGTGAGCGAGGCGCACCAGCCGCACCAGGACGACGTGGCGGTGATCATGTACACCTCCGGCACCACCGGCCGGCCCAAGGGCGCGATGCTGACCGTGGGCAACTTCTGGTGGAACCACGTCAACGAGCTGGTGATGCTCGACATGCGTCCCGACGACGTGCTGCTGACCTTCGCGCCCGTGTTCCACATCGGCGCGCTCAACGTGCTCACGCTCACCAACTTCCTCAAGGGCGCGCACATGGTGCTGCACCGGGGCTTCGACCCCGGCCTGGCGCTGCGCGACATCGCGGCCTACCGGGTGACCACCATCTTCGCGGTGCCGGCGATGCTGCTGTTCATCAGCCAGCATCCGGACTTCGCCAGCGCCGACACGTCCACCGTGCGCACCGTGATGTGCGGTGGCGCGCCGTGTCCCGAGCCGCTGCTGCACCTGCTGGACCAGCGCGGCATCCTCGTCCAACAGGGCTACGGCCTGACCGAGACGGCTGCCATGGCGACCGCGCTGTCGAGCGAATGGGCCACGGCCAAGATCGGTTCGGTGGGGGTGTCGCCCCTGTTGACCGACGTGTGCATCATGACCGCCGATGGCCAGAAAGTGACCGAGCCGCACGCGCGCGGTGAGGTCTGCGTGCGGGGCATGAACGTCACCCGCGGCTACTGGAACCAGCCCGAAGCCACGCGCAACGCCATCGACACCGAGCACTGGTTCCGTACCGGCGACGTGGGCTACTTCGACGAGCAGGGCTTCTATTACATCTGCGACCGGGTCAAAGACATGATCATCACCGGCGGCGAAAACGTCTACCCGGCAGAGGTCGAGAGCGTGCTGTTCGGGCACCCCGCCGTGGCCGAGGTCGCCGTGATCGGTGTGCCCGATGCGCAGTGGGGCGAAGCGGTGGTGGCGGTGGTGGCACTCAAGCCGGGCAGCCAGCTCACGCTGGACGATCTGCGCGATTTCGCCACCGAGCGCCTGGCGCGCTACAAGGTGCCCAAGCAGATGCGCCTCGTCGATGCCCTGCCGCGCAACCCGACCGGCAAGGTGCTCAAGTACAAGCTGCGGGAGACCTGAAGCACCCCCTGCGCCGCTGACGCGGCTTCCCCCTGCGTGGCGCGCCGGTGGCGCTTCGCGGGGGGGGCTGCCTCTAACGACCGCGCCAGACCGGCGCGCGTTTTTCGGCAAAGGCGCGTGCACCTTCGAGCGCGTCTGCCGAGTGGCCGATCGGGTCGGCCAGCGGGGCCTGGCGGGCGAACATCTCGTCGGCCGGCCAGGTGGCCGACTCGATCACGATGCGTTTGCTGGCGCGCACCGCCAGCGGGGCCTGTTCGGCAATGCGTGCGGCGAGTTGCAGCGCCTGCGCCAGGGCCTCCCCGGGCGCCGCGAGCCGGTTCACCAGGCCCTGCGACCAGGCGCGCTCGGCGGACAGCAGGTCGCCCGTGAGCGCCATTTCCATGGCCAGGAAGTAGGGCAGGCGGCGCGGCAGCCGCATCAGCCCGCCGGCCGACGCCACCAGGCCTCGGCGTACCTCGGGCAGGCCGAACTGCGCGTTGTCGGCGGCGACGATCAGGTCGCAGGCCAGCGCGAGTTCGAAGCCACCGGCCACCGCATACCCTTCCACGGCGGCGATGATGGGCTTGGCCGGCGGGCGCTCGGTCAGCCCGCCGAAGCCGCGCACCGGGTCCCAGGGCAGTTCGCCCTGGGTGAAGGCCTTGAGGTCCATGCCGGCGCAGAAGTGCCCGCCGTCGCCGGTGATCACCGCCACGCGGCAGGTGTCGTCGGCCTCCAGCGCGTCGATGGCGGCGGCGATGCGCCGCGCCAGCGTGCCGGTCATGGCGTTGCGCGCCTGCGGGCGGCTGATGCGCAGCACGCGCACCGGCCCGTGCGGCTCGATCTGCAGCTCCTCGCTCATGCCACCTCGAACAGGCCGGCCGCGCCCATGCCGCCGCCCACGCACATGGTGACCACCACGTACTTCACGCCGCGGCGTTTGCCTTCGATCAGCGCGTGGCCGACCAGGCGGGCGCCGGTCATGCCATAGGGGTGGCCGATGGAGATGCCGCCGCCGTCGACGTTGTAGCGCTCCGGGTCGATGCCCAGGTGGTCGCGGCAGTACAGCGCCTGGCAGGCGAAGGCTTCGTTCAGTTCCCACAGGCCGATGTCGTCGACCTTGAGGCCGTGGCGCTGCAGCAGTTTGGGGATGGCGTAGATGGGGCCGATGCCCATTTCTTCGGGGGCGCAGCCGGCCACGGCCATGCCGCGGTAGAGGCCCAGCGGGGCCAGGCCGCGCTTTTCGGCCAGTGCGCGGTCCATCACCACGCAGGCCGACGCACCGTCGGAGAGCTGGCTGGCATTGCCCGCGGTGATCACGCCGCCTTCGAGCACGGGCTTGAGCGACTGCAGGCTTTCGAGCGTGGTCTCGGGGCGGTTGCCCTCGTCGCGTGCGAGCGTGATGTCGCGGTAGCTGACCTGTTCGGTGGCCTTGTCGACCACCGCCATCTGTGTGGCGATGGGCACGATCTCGGCGTCGAGCCGGCCGGCCTGCTGGGCGGCGGCGGTGCGCTGCTGCGACTGCAGCGCATAGGCGTCCTGCGCGTCGCGGCCGATGCCGTACTTCTTCGCCACGAACTCGGCCGTCTGCAGCATCGGCATGTAGGCATGCGCGGCGCGTGCGATGACGGCCGGGTCGGCCTCGGCCGCGACCCACTTCATGTAGGCGTTCTGCACCGCCGAGATGTTCTCCTGCCCACCGGCCACGACCACGTCCATGCCGTCGGCGGTGACCTGCTTGGCGGCGGTGGCAATGGCCATCAGGCCCGACGCGCACTGGCGGTCCATGGTCTGGCCGGCCACGCTCAGCGGCAGGCCTGCGGCCAGCAGCGCGTTGCGCGCGAGGTTCATGCCGGCGGTGCCGGCGCTGAGCACGGTGCCGATCACCACGTCCTCGATCTCGCCGCCCTCGATGCCGGCGCGTTCGACCGCGTGGCGGATGGCGTGCGCCATCAGCGTGGGCGACTTGGTGTGGTTGAACGCCCCTTTGAAGGCCCGCCCGATGGGGGTGCGGGCGGTGGACACGATGACAGCTTCTCTCATGGAATGGCTCCGTAGACAGGGTGAGGGATCGGGCGCCGCTGGCGGCGCAGGGGGTCAGGACCGGGACAGGCGGCCGCCTTCGGCGGCCAGGCGCCGCAGCAGCGGGCTCACGCTCCAGTAGCCGAAGGGGTTGCCGCGCACGGCGGCGTAGTGGTCCAGACGCTGCACCAGCAGCGGCAGGCCGGTTTGATCGGCCAGGAACATCGGGCCGCCCTGGTGGACCGGGAAGCCGTAGCCGGCGGTCCAGACCACGTCGATGTCGCTGCCGCGGTAGGCAATGCCTTCTTCCAGGATGCGCGCGCCTTCGTTGACCATGCTGTAGATCAGGCGTTCGATGATCTCGGTGTCGGTGATGTCGCTGCGGCGGGCGATGCCGTGCTGCTGCGCCAGCGCCTCGCACACGGCCTGCGTCTCGGGGTTGGCCAGCGGCGTGCGGCCTTCGTAGCGGTAGTAGCCGGCGCCGGTCTTCTGGCCGAAGTGGCCCAGCTCGAACAGCTTGCGCACGACCACGCGGTAGGTCGGGTCGGGCGGCAGGCCACCGGCCTTCTCGTACTCGATCACGGTCTTGGCGCCGACGTCGATGCCGGCCATGTCGAGCATGCGGCATGGCCCCATGGCCAGGCCCAGGCTTTCGATGGCACCGTCGATCTGTGCCGGTGTCGCGCCTTCGAGCAGCAGGAATTCGGCTTCGCGCATGTAGACCTCGGCCATGCGGTTGCCGATGAAGCCGTAGCACACGCCCGAGACGGCCGCGACCTTGCCGATGCGCTTGGCCAGCTGCATCACGGTGGCCAGGGCGTCGGGCGCGGTCTGCGCGCCGCGCACCACTTCCAGCAGGCGCATCACGTTGGCCGGGCTGAAGAAGTGCGTGCCCAGCACGTCGGCCGCGCGCCCGGAGGCGGCAGCGATCTGGTCCACGTCCAGCGTCGAGGTGTTGGTGGCGATGATGGCGCCGGGCTTGCAAATGGCGCCCAGGCGCTGGGCGATCTGCTGCTTGAGCGCCATGTTCTCGAACACGGCTTCGATGACGATGTCGCAGTCGGCAAAGTCGGTGTCGTTGAGCGAGGGCGTCAACCGGGCCAGGCGGCGGTCGCGCTCCTCGGCGGCCAGCCGGCCCTTGCTGACGGTGGCGTCGTAGTTCTTGCGGATCGTGGCCAGGCCGCGCTCCAGCGCTTCGGAACTGGCCTCGACCAGCACGGTGTCGTAGCCGGCGTTGATGAAGCACATGGCGATGCCGCCCCCCATGGTGCCCGCGCCGAGCACGCCCACCTTGCGGATGGGGCGCAGCGCAACGTCTTTGGGCAGGCCGGGGATTTTTTCGGCCGCACGCTCGGCGAAGAACAGGTGGCGCATGGCCTGCGAGGTGCCCGATCGCAGCACGCGGGCGAACCACTCGGCTTCCACCTGTTCGCCTTGCGGGAAGGGCAGGGTGGCGGCGGCGCGCACGCTCTCGACGATGGCTTCGTGGGCCGGGTACTGGGGTTGCGAACGCGCCTTGGCCAGCGCCTGGTCGAGCAGCCCGTCGGGCAGCGAGGCCGGGTCCACCGTGAGCGCGCTGGTGCGGCGCGGCGTGCCGCCCGCCAGGGCGAGGGCCTGGGCCCGGGCCAGCGCGGC